>NZ_JBDOQQ010000021.1:0-90345 GCF_039839775.1 Roseomonas sp. CAU 1739 | reverse complement strand
GATTTCGAGCGGCATTGCCGCATCGCTGCCGCCTTTGTCCGCATGGCCATGATCCGCATCATGCTGCGGCGCCTCGCCGCAACGCCCTCAATGTGAATCCAAACTTCCCGGATGGGCTCTAAGAGCCCGTTTGAGAAAGACGGATGGTAATTCGGAGGGGCGCTATTGACGCTTGTGATGTGGTCCCAAGCGTGCCGAGATTACTGGAATACCAATAAGGTCGTTCGAAGCGGGGGGGTCGACGATGCTGACTACCAAGAACTTCGACGCCGGTGGATACCGGTACATCCCGGCGGTCTTCCAGTATTCCTCGGGCGTCGCCGCGCTGCCGGGATACCGGCTTGAACGCGTCCGCTTCAGCCGCCTGCTGCCGATGGCCGAAGGTTGGGCGCGCATCCGTGCGCATCTCGGTGCGCTGGACCGGCCGCTCACCGCCTTTGCCGGTTGCGAACTCCGTTCCAACGCGCCCTTTAGCGAGGGCGGCTTCCGCGACTTCAACCTCGGCTATATCGGGACGCTGCGCGAGTGGGGAATCTTGGAAGGCGAGGACAATCCCGTCGCCCGCAGCAACGTCTGCCCCGAGCTCGCGCCGCCGACGGAATCCGGCTTCCACGCCTTCACCTACACCGTGCCCGATGCGGATGCCGCGCCTAGTTTCCTGATCGCCGGAGGTGCCGAGACTGGCAAGGGTGCGACGTTACAGGAACGCATCATCGCCTATGACGACACCTCCCCGGCTGGGATGCGGGCCAAGGCGCTGCAGACGCTGGGCGAGATGGAACGACGCCTCGCCGCCTTCGGCTTCGGCTGGTCGGATACGACGGCCGTGCAGGCCTACACGGTGTTCGACTTGTATCCCTTCTTTCTCGATGAGATCACGCGGCGCGGGGCGGCCGATAATGGCCTGACATGGCACCCGTGCCGCCCGCCCGTACAGAAGATCGATTTCGAGATGGATTGCCGCGGGCTTGGCCGGGAATACGTGCTGAAGGCGTAGTTCGTTCGACGGAGAGGCCGCTCCCAATCTCCCACAAGGCTTTCTCAAACGGGCTCTAAGGTAGCATCAGCCTTCGCCATTCGGCGGTGCGGTCATGTGGGCGCCGCTCAGGTCGTCACCCTCTGCACAGTCAGCCCCGGCGGCGGTGGGTGGCAGTCGCCGCAGGTCGGGAGTTCATCCGTGCCAGCCGGGCGCCACCACCGCCGGCCTGCGCAATTCGGACACGCGCCGGGTTCCCGGCGAACCTCCGCAAAGGCACGCCCCCGATCGGCACCGCAGGGCAAGGCTTCCCAAGCCGCACGGTGGGAATGGAAGCCGCGCGCCAGCCCGTCGCGCAGCGGATCGGTGGTTTCCGGGACATAGGCGCGCGTCGTCGCCGGCTCGGCGTAATGGGCGGCCATCGCAACCCGTTCCGCCGCGTCATGGTCCATCAGCTCGGGATCGGGAGAGGCGGCCTGCCGCACCTCACTTTCCCCCGCGCCTATAGGGACACAATCGACACAATCGACGCAAAGGGGCGGGGCGGCCCCTTCAACGGGAGTTTTGTCGATTGTGTCAGTTGTGTCCTTAGGAGATAGATCCGCGAATAGGGTGCTCCAACGGCTCACCCGATCGCCTCCCACAGCGCCGGATTGATTGCCCAGGCGACACGCGGGCGGCCAGGGCTGGGCGGCTTGATCGCCGGCAAGAACCACCCAGCGCCATCCAGCACCGCCGCCGCTGCCCGGATGCTCTCAGCGTCCGACAGGCCGGGAAGTCGAACGTCGCGTTGCAGCACGCGCCCATGGATTTCGTCCGGTCGATTGGCGGCGATCCAGCGGGCCAGCGTCGCCGCGTCCCGATCCGCCTTCGGGGCCGCAGCGTCGCCATAGGACCGTTCCGCCATCGGCATCGCGTAGTCCGCGACGAACGCCGCAGCGGCGGCGAACGCTCGCCGGGAAATTGACGCGGGAGGCGGGCGCATCCCGTCATCCGCGCACCACCAGAGGAATTCGAAAATCAGGCTCAGCCGCAGCGCCAACCCGCGCCCCTTACCGAGTGCAGACGACATCAGCCCGCCCGCGAAACGCTGGCGCGCCTGCATGTCGCGGGCGAGGTCGCGCATGTCGTTCAACGCCTCGGCTGCCAGAGGGACTAGAACCGGCGCTAAACCTTCTGGCCCCATCTGCATCTGCAAGGCGTGCAGGCGCATGAACGCCGCGACGGGAAACACCATGTCCGGCGTGTTCTTGGGCAGATCGAACGGAAGCGAGTCCGGCCACAGCCACATGAACCGGGCGAGCAACCCATCGTCCGCAGCTTCCATAATTTCTTGGAGGCGCGCCGGCTGCGTTCCGCCCCACCACGCGCAGGACAGATGCGGGACATTGATCGGCAGGGGATGCTTCTTGCGATCTACCCGATACGGACGCCCCCCATAACTCTCCAACCAGAACGCCCGCGCGCCATCGTTGTAGGCGTTCATCCCAACTAGGTGCCCGGCGAGTTCATCGCGCACCATCAGCAGACCCTTAGGCGCGCCGCCTGCCAGGTGTTCCGCGACAACCTCAATCGTCGCGTCGTTGCTGCGCAGGGCCGGCGCCTTGGGCGCTGGCGGCGGCTCCATGTCACGCGGCGGCAGAGGCGGCGGGTTGCCGCTTTTCGCCGCGCGCTTCACCTCCGCTTCCCACGTCTCCCGCTTCGCCTTGGAGATTTCTGCGGCTGCCTGCCACTCGCGCAGGCGGTCGGGAAAGTCGCGCTGCAACTCGCGTTCGATTGGGGGGATGATGCGCTTCAACACAGGGTCGGCGCCGGGGCTCTTGCTGCCGCCGCTGTCCCCCACGCTGCACACCCAGAGGTGCGGCGGCTCATCCCAACCGGGATATGCCTGCGCCCATCGCGCATTGCCGATGACGGCCGAACCTGCCGCCAGAAGCGGCCCGCCGACATAATCGTGCGGCGCAGACGCGGCTTCGGCGGCGTCCTTGATCCAGCGGCCCCAACGCTCGCCGAAAAGGTGCAGCGGGAATGCGGGCGGCTGGCGGCGATGCAGATTTAGAATGCGAATGTCAGGAATGTCGGCCGCCGGCATGTCGTTCATCGTGAAGCCGTCAGCCATGGGTGGCCTCCCGCGCCAGGCGGGCGCGCCACAGGTCGTTGAAGTCCGCGCCGGGGGTGTCGGGTGTGGCGACGCACACACGGCGCCCCTGCGCCGCCCAGAGGTGCGCGGCGGCCCATGCTTCCATCTGCCCGGTCGGGTCGGGATCGGCCGCGATGATGATCTCGCTTGGCGCGGGAGGCGGCACGATGCGCGAGAGGTTTCCCGCCGCGATGGCGGCCCATGCTGGCGCGCCGATCATCCGGCCCGCCGACAAGGCGGTCTCAACACCCTCGCTGATCACCAGCGGAGCGCCGGCCACGGGGACGTGCAGCATGATCGCGCCGCCTCCCATCGGCCCCTTGCTCGCCTTGGCGGGGTCGAGGTCGGCTTTGCCTGCGCCGTCGCGGCGCAGGTAGGTGCGATGGATCGCAGCCGGCTCGCCGGTCAGGGTCGAGACGATCAACGCGACCATTGCAGGGAACGTGCCCGGCGCGTTCGGATGCCGCAGCGCGGGGTGAAAGCGCAGCGCGGGGGACGCCTCGCCCGCCAGCCCACGGGCGGCGAGGTAGAGCGCGGCCCGGGTGCCATTGATCGGCATGGCCGCATCCCACAGCGACAGGGCGGCGCGGGTGCGGCTGGCCGGGTCCACGGGCGGCGGGGACGCTGCGGCAGTGGGTGCAGCCCAATCGCCCGCCGCGACGCCGCGGACAGAGGCGGTCAGTCCGTCGCTGTCCTGGCAGGACGCACACCACCACAGCGCGCGGCCGTCCTTCTCCGTGACTGAAAATGTCCCGGCGTAGCCGCAGGCTGGGCAGTCGCCGCGATAGGCATGGCCGGCGCGCTTCAGGCTCAATGCCTCAGCGATTTCAGCGGCGCTCATTGCACCACCGCCCGCGCGGCGACGATGCCAGCGACTGTCAGCGCGTCCTTGAACGTGTCTCGCGCCTCGCCGTGCTGAAAGAACAGGTAGAAGTTGTGCCCGGCGGCGTGCGCTTCGCGGATGGCTTGAGCCACATAGTCCACATCGCATTGCGGGACGTGCGATGCTTTCATCCAGATGAAGGCTTCGAAGCCGCCGTTGCCCACCATACCGGGCGGCGAATAGAGCGTAATGAATCGGCATTTTGCCATATGGGCCAGCCCCGGCGCGCTCATGCCGACACCTCGGCGCGGGTGGTGGTCGCGCTGGCGCGGATCGCGCGGAGCGCGTCGTTTTCCAGCACGGTTGCGGCGGCCAGGTCCCCGTGGCGGCGATGCTCGGCGGCTTCGGTCAGCAGCGCGCGTAATGGCGGCAGCGGTTCGGATTTCAGATCCATTGTCTCGGCCCTTTCAGGCTGGCCGGACGCTCGGGAATGGTGGCGAAGGGAAGCGCGATGCCCTATTTCTAGGGCTGCCAGTGTCGCGTTGCAGTTTTCCCCCGCCCGGCCGCTTCCCCAAGCGCGCCGGGCGTATCGTTAGATGAAGGAAAGCCGCAGCAACCCGGCCAGGAACAGCAGGGCGAGCAACGCAGCGGCCGGGGTGGCGATGGCGAAGGCGGCGCGCATCACGCGGCCTGCCCGGTGCGGATTTGCGCGGTCGGCAGGGACGCCAGAAAGGCGCGGACGCTTGCCGCATCAACCAGCGTTCGGGCGCCGGCTTTCACCATCCTGACGCGGCCAGCGGCGGCGAGCCGGTAAAGGTGCGAGCGGGACAGCCCGAAGATGGCCGGCGCACGTGGCAGCGGCACCATTTCGGGGACGATGGGCGAGGGGGAGTAATTCATTCTGCCGTCTCCAAACCGACGCGGGATGCGTCGAGACGGCCCCCTTCATAATCACGGAAGAACGGCGGGTAGTGAGACTTCTCCGCGCAAGAATATCGCCGCGCTATGTCTCACTTTTCGACGGTGGAAGCCCTGCGAGCAGCGCCAACAGGTTCGGGACATCGCCAGCATCAAGACGCGCCAGATAGTCCGCAGTAGCCTGATTGTCCTCCGCGCGGACTTCCGCCCGTAACCGCGTCAAATGCGTCCGCGCGGATCGGTAAGCGACATGATCGGCGTTGCGGTCAGGATGCGGGGGCCTGTCTTCGCCAAAAGCGCGAATGCGCGCCATTGCCGCAAATTTCTGTGGCCGCCCGTTTGCGCCCATGGGCGGGTTTCGGAGTTTCGCCTTTAGGGCGGCGTCCCCCTCGGCATTGTTCGACGTGCGGCCGATGATGCTGGGGATGTAATCGGTTTTCCGCGCTTTCGCGCGATGATCATGCGCGCTCAAAATCTCTGCCCATTGCCGCAGGAAGTCGGCGGTCATGCTCTGGCCGACGATCCCGCAGAGCGCCAAAATCGCGTCGTTAACCTGCCGCGCGCCACTGGTAGCCGCCGCCCATGCTTCGGGGTCCTTTTTCGTCTCCGCGACGAAACGGCGCATCCGCACATCGCGCTTCTTATCCGCCATCACTCGCGCCTCCGCGCGCTCCGATGGATGGAGGCGCAGCGGCGCGGTCGGAGGTCCGCGCGGGCTGGCCGGCCCTTGCCCCGCCGCTGTTCAGTCTAGCCGGCGGTTGCGTCGCACTGCACCGATTGCTTGCTCATGCCGCGCGGCCCTAGCCCTGATGGCGGGCGACCACGACATACTGGCGGCCGCCATGGTGGAAGCGAGCCAGCGCAGCAGTGAGTTTCACGACGGCTTTGTCGAGATCGCGTCCGGTGCGGCCCTGCGTGCTGCGCAGGCTGGCGCTGGCGCCACGAATGACCGCGACGATCTGCGGTCCGTTGAAGATCAGCGGCTCGCCGGCGAAGCGGCCGCGGCGACGCTGATCGACGTCGCCCATCGCACAGGCGTTCATTGCCGGCTGGCGCACCTGCTGATACGCGGCCTGCCTATCCTGACGCCGGCCGAAGCCGAAGGCTTCGCAGACGTGGTCGCCCGCACTGCTGCTCGGCTGGCCTATGACGCGTGGACAAACCTGACCCATAGCCGGATGGAGGAGAGGGCGGCGAAGCCGAGGAAGCTGTCGGCGGTCTAGTCGTAGCGCGTTGCGATGCGGCGGCTGTTCTTTAGGCGGTTGATGAAGCACTCGATGCGGCTACGGAGCGCGTAGAGGGGACGGCTGACAGCGTGGCGCGGGCACTGCTCCTGGCGCGGGCCGGCCTGTTTCTGCAGGTGCTCGATGAAATCGCCGACGGGGGCGAGCGCGGGCTTGAAGCACCGTTGACGCCCTACCGGCCGTTTACCGGCCACGCGGACCTCGCGGCGGCCGCGAAACACGGCGGACGGCTGACCGGGTGGAGCGATTTCCAGGCGGCGCGCCAGTTAGGTGGGGCGATGCTTTGAGGTTGGAGCGGCGCAGCACCACCGGGCCTCCCATCTCTGATATCTTTATTCCGGGCGTAGTTGTACGGTCATCGACGAACGGCGGTTTTCGGTCGCTAGAGCGGTTTCGGTTCGCACTTGCTTACGAAAGCCGTTCTAACCATCTGTTTTCGCCAGCATGTTGAACCGATCGGATGATCCCATCTGATCGGGATCTGCGCTCATCGCCAAAGAAATCCCGGGAGGTTCCCGGTAGTTCCGCCGCCTTGCTGATGTAGCGCGCTGTGGTAGCTCCTTACGGATGCACCCCGGCAGCCAAAAATGGGGGGTTACCATGGGCTCGCGTGACGTCGGGCGCCGTGGTGCGCTCGGATTGCTGTCCATTGCCGGTCTGGCTCGGCGGGCGGATGCGGATCCAACGCTGGGCCGGGTCGCCAGGATAGTCGTGGGCTCGGCGCCCGGCGGCGGGACCGACGTCGTGGCGAGGATGCTGGCGGAGCGCTTGTCAGGCTCCTACGCTGAACAGGTCGTCGTCGAAAACAGGACCGGCGCCAGCACTCGCCTGGCCGTCGAGGCGGTGAAGAGGGCAGCGCCCGACGGCGCCACGATGCTGCTGTCGCCGATGCCGGTGATGACTCTTTTCCCTCATACTTTTCCGAAGACGACCCGCTACGATGCGCTCGTGGATTTCATCCCCGTCGCGACCATCGGGGAGATTGCGTATGGCTGGGTAGTGCGCTCCGAACACCCGGCACAGGACCTTGCCGATTTCATCGCCTGGGCCAAGGAGAGGAACGGATTCACCTTCGCCCCGGCTGCCATCGGCGCACCGCAGCACATGTTGGGGGTCATGCTGGCCCGGCAAGCCGGCGTCGAGATGACCGTTGTTACCTATCGAGGCGGAGCGCAGTTGGACCTTCTGGGTGGCCGCCTTGACGCATACATGAGCCATATGGCCGACGTGGGAACCTTGGCGCGCGAAGGTCGGAGCAGGTTGCTGGCGGTCAGTTCGCCGATGCGGGTACCTTGGGCGCCGCAGGTGAAGACATTCGCCGAGCAGGGTTTCCCGGACCTGATGGCGACGGAAGCGTTCTGCCTCCTGGTCCCGGCAGGCACACCGGCGCCCTTGGTCATCGCGCTGAACGCGGCGGTGCGGGACACGCTGGAACAGCCGGTCGTGGTAGCAAGGCTGGCGCAGTTGGAATTCACGCCACTGATCCTTTCGCCCGAGGCTACAGCAGAGAGGATCGGCACCGAACGCGAACGGTGGGGTCCGATTGTCCAGGCCGTTGGATTTTCAGCCGACGATTAGGCCACATGGACAAACCTGATCCAAAGGCGGATCGAGGAGAGGGCGGCGAAGCCAAGGAAGCTGTCGGCGGTCTGGTCGTAGCGGGTTGCGACGCGGCGGTTGTTCTTTAGGCGGCGCTGGCACTCGGCCGGCAGCGCATCAAGCCATCGCGTTGCCATCGCCACGCGATCCCCGGCGGATTCCAGCGCGCCGACGAAAACCCGGCGCGGCACCGGCTCGCCGCTGTCCAATATCCTCCGCATCTCGGCCAGCATGTCTCCAACCTCGCACAAGGCGATTTCGATTCCGCCGCGCGCCATCGTGATATCGGTCGTCTCAGCCTCGGTCATGGGGTCTCTCCTACCATGCTCGGGGTCAGCCCCGCCCGGTGGTTCCGGCGCCGGGACGGGGTGCCCTCCGATGCCGGGGAACCGCCCCGGCACGGATTTCATCGGCGTGTAGCGTTGCCACCGTTGCCAGCGAAAACGACACGGGTTGCATTGCGCGGCATCAGCCGGCGGCCTTCGACTTTCGGGCGCGGGCAGCGGCGAGGCTGGCCGGGGCAGCCGGCGCCTTCGCGCAATGCTCGGCCCATGCGCCCATCATCGGGCGGCGCTGTTCAAGCATGTCCTCCCGCGCATAGGCGGCGCGCACCTTGTCCTTTTCGGCATGGGCAAGCGCCAATTCGGAAAGCGGGTCCGGGTAGCCGGCGGCGAGTGACCAGCCCTTGAAGGTCGCGCGGAAGCCGTGCGGCACCACCGGGCGGCCTTCCGTATCCCGCCAGCGCGGCGGCTCATGCTCGGCCAGCCCGTCGCACGCCATGCCCCGCGCCAGCATGGACAGCGCCATATCGGAAAGCGGGCGGTCCTTGCGGCCACCGGGAAACACAAGGTTGGTGGGGGCCTTCATCAGCGGCCGGACTTCCGCCAACAGCGCCAGCGCCGCCGGGGATAGCGGGGTGCGGTGCGGCTTTTTGGTTTTCATGTTGGCGGCCGGCGCGGTCCAGATGCCGGCCTCTAGATCAACCTCGCGCCATTGCATCAGGCGCACCGCCCCCGTGCGGCTGCCCGTCAGGATAGCGAAGCGCAGCGCCGTGGATGCCTTGCCATCCCGCTTGCTCAGGGCGTCCATGAAGGCGCCCATTTGCTGCCAGGGCAGGGAAGGGTGGTGCTGCACCGCCCGAACGCGACGCGGCGGCGGCAGCGTTAGGGACAGGTGGCCTTTCCAGCGTGCCGGATTGGCGACGGTTTCGGCCCGCCAGCCATTCACGCGGGCGTCGTCTAGCACCGCCTCGATACGCTGGCGCAGCCGGGAAGCCGTTTCCGGGGTGCGGTCCCAAATCGGGCGCAGCACCGCCAACACGTCCTCCGTCCCGATGCTCGCTATGGGCTTCGCGCCGATGGTGGCGAAGGCGTGTTGTTCCAGCGTGGCGAGCCATTGCGCGGCGTGCTTCGCGCTGCGCCAGCCGGCGCGCTTGGTTTCCACCAATTCACGGGCGGCGGTTTCAAAGGTGCGGGCGGTGGCGGCCACTACCTTGGCGGCTGCACTGGCGGCGGCGGCTTCCTCGGCCTCGCGCCGCTCCCGCTCGGCAATCGGATCTTGGCCCGCCCGCAGCATGGCGCGGGGTTCCTCGGCGGCGACGCGCGCTTGCGCCAGCGTCAGCCCGGCCTTGCCGTCCGCGTCATACGGTCCAAGCCCCATCTCTCGGGACTTGCCGCCGATCATGTAGCGCAGGGTCCATTTTCCGGCGTCCACCCCCGCAACGCGAAGATAGAGGTTGCCGCCATCGGCATGGGCGCCGGGCTTTCCGGCTGCGGCCAGCGCCGCAACCTGCACCGCCTTCAATTTGCCCTTCAGCCTGCCCGTCGCCTTCGCCATCGTTCTGCCCGTCCACAAGATGGTCCACAAATACCTTGTGGACTGGTGGGGAACAAGGCGAAACGCTCCGGGACAGACTGCGGGCCGGGGAAGCTGGTAATGTGGGAGAATATAATAGGTTAAGGGATGCTGCGGGACGGTGGGGGATGGTGCTTTGGCAGACATTCCCTCCGCCAGTTCCCCTGTAGGCCATCCCCCATTCTCAGCGCCGGCCAGCATCTCGCTGCAGGCCTGCTGGCCAACTTGATCCGCAGACGGCCGACAACAGCTCGCCGGAGGCGCGCGCGCCATGCGGACGGCCACGGCCGACGAACTTGCACGCCCCGGCAACACTGAAATCCATGCGGTCAGCGCTGCCACGTGATGGAGAGCATGCTGCCCGACCGACGCGCCTCATGCCGGTGAGGCCGGCAGTCGCGGCCGCCTGCTGGCGCCGAATTGCTCGGATTGCTGCGGGTCGAACATGCCCGCGCGGGCGAAGGCGCGCCGCACGAAACCGGCGAACGCTTCCACGGCCGGCCGATGCGGCCGCGACGCTGCTGACAGCAGCATGATTGCCACGGCCGGCAGGGCGGGTTCCAGAGGCAGGGCGACGATGCGGCGCCCATCGACCGTATAGGGGGAGCGAGGCACGATGTTCAGGATCGACCAGCCCTGCTCCGCGGCAACCATGCCGCGCACCATCTCGATGCTGCGGGACCGGAAGCCGATGCGCGGTTCGTGTCCCGCCGCGCGGAACAGGCCGAGGAAATAGTCGCGCGACTGCGGCAGGTCGAGCAGCATGAACGGTTCCTCGGCAAGATCGGCGAGCGTGACCGCGCCGCGCCGCGCTAGCCGATGGGTCACCGGCAGCACGGCATGCGGCGGCAGATGGGCCAGCGATTCCGCATCAAGGCCGGGCCGCAGCGCATAGTCATAGGCCAGGGCGAGTTCCGTCCGGCCATCGAGCAGACCATCTAGGACGGCGTCGTGATTGCCTTCCTCCACGGCGACCCGCACGCGCGGGAAGGCACCCCGGAACCCCGCGAGCAGGGCCGGGATGAAGCGCGGCGCGATCGAGACGAAGCAGCCGACGGTGATCTCACCCGATGGGTCTCGGCCCATGGCGCGGGCGGCATGCGAGAAATCCTCCGCATGGGCCAGCAAGGCCCGTGCCTCGGCCAGCACGCGCGCGCCGGCCGGCGTCGGCGAGACGCCGCGCGCGTGATGGCGCACGAAGAGCGGAAAGCCGAACTCGGCCTCGCAGGCGGCGACCGCCTCGCTGATCGAAGGCTGCGACAGCCGCAACCGCCGCGCCGCGCCGGAGATCGAGCCTGCATCGGCGACGGCGACGACATAGACCAGGGCTCGCAGGGGCAGGCGCATGCTGCATAGGGTAGTCCTATGTTGCGCCCAGGAAAAAGATGGTTTCACCTATGTCTGCCGCAGCGCAGCATTCCGGCATTGGGCAGGGGTGGCACATGATCAGGACCGGCGCGGAGTACCTTGAGGGCCTCAAGGACGGGCGCGAGGTTTATGTCGATGGCGAACGCGTGCGTGACGTCGCGTCGCATCCTGCCCTGGCGCCGATCATCGCCGCCAAGGCGCGGATGTACGACCTGCATCATGAGGCAGCGAGCGCGCAGGCGCTGACCTTCAGCGATGCGGACGGCACGCACAGCCTGCTGCAGGCGCCGCCGCTGACGCGGGAGGACTGGCAGAAGAAGTGGGATGGCGTGGACCTGGTGCTGCGCGACCTGGGCGGCACGGTCACGCGCATGGGCGACGAGACGGTGGGCGAGATGTGGTCGCTTGCCGATGGCCGCGACGTGCTGGCGGCGATCGACCCGCGCTTCGCCGGCAACATCGACCGCCACATCCGCGAGGTGGTAACTCGCGACCCGTTCCACGTCAGCGCCAACACCGATCCCAAGGGCGACCGGTCGCGCCCGGTGGACCAGCGCGATCCCGACATGATGATCCGCGTGGTGCGGGAGACGGATGCCGGCATCATCATCCGTGGCGCCAAGTTCGAGACCGCGGCCGCCTATGCCGACCAGGCTTTCCTGAAGCCCACCGTCGGCGCCTGGACGGATGAGAAGGAAAGCCAGCACGCCGTCGGCTGCATCGTGAAGATGGGCGCCCCGGGGGTGAAGCACATCTGCCGCGCGTCCTTCGCCACCCAGGGCAGCGCCGAGGACCACCCGATCGCCGCGCGCTTCGACGAGGTCGAGGCACTGGTGGTCTTCGACGACGTTCTGATCCCGTGGGAGGACGTGTTCTTCTACCGCTACACGCGCGCCGCGCAGTTCATCCGCGGGACGCTGCATCGCTACAGCGCCTTCCCCTATGTGCTGCGGCTGCTGCACAACGCCGATGCGATGATCGGCGCGGCGATGTGGAATGCGCGGCAGACGGGCCTCGAGAAATTGCAGGCGGTGCAGGAGAAACTGGCCGAGCTGGTCTGCTACCGCGAGGGGATCCGGGCGCATCTCGCTGCCTCGATCGCGCTCAGCGAAACGTCGCCGGCGGGCTTCGTGATGCCGAACCAGTCGATCCTGTATGCCGGGCGCGTGCTGGCCTGCAGCCAGCTGCCGGTGGCCATGCACACGGCGCGCGAATTGATCGGCGGCCAGGTCTGCGTCACCCCCGACGCCGCGCAATTCGCCGGCGAGGCCGGGGACTGGCTGCGGAAATTCTACACGCTGAACGATTGCTGGGATGCCGAAGATCGCCGGCGACTGCTGGCCTATGCGCGCGACCTGCTGACCAGCGGCTATGCCGGGCATCGCCTGGCCTTTGCGCAGTTCGCCCAGGCGCCGCATTTCAGTCATCTCGCCGCCGTCTACCGATCCTTCGACTTCGAGGGACCGCTGGATCTTGTGCGGCAGGCGGCGAAGTTGTCGGATCGCGTGACCGGCAAGGGCAATATCGGGAAGGCGGCGTGATGGCGATCGAACGATTCCGCAAGTTCAACACAAAGGACGCCTACCCCGAGCAGTCGCTCGACAACGATGTCTGCATGGCGGTCCGCGCCGGCGACACGGTCTATCTGCGCGGCCAGACGGCGATGAACCTGGACGGCAACATCGTCGGCATCGGCGATCCGGCGGCGCAGGCGGACAATGCCATGCGCTGTGCCGAGATCCTGCTGAAGGAGGCCGGCGCGACGCTGCAGGACGTCGTGCAGATCCACATCTACATCACCGACCGCGCCTA
The DNA here is from genome assembly GCF_039839775.1 of Roseomonas sp. CAU 1739. NCBI lineage: Bacteria > Pseudomonadati > Pseudomonadota > Alphaproteobacteria > Acetobacterales > Roseomonadaceae > Roseomonas > Roseomonas sp. CAU 1739. The sequence goes on along the minus strand of NZ_JBDOQQ010000021.1, from coordinate 77,611 downwards.
TCGCGAGCCGGTCTATCGTGTCGTGGGCCAGTGGCTGAAGGGCGTGCATCCCGTCTCGACCGGGCTGATCGTGGCGGGGCTGGCGAAGCCCGAATACATGATGGAGATCGACATCACCGCGGTGGTATCCGCCGCATGACCTATTCGCTGATCGCGTGCTGCCCCAACACGGGGGCATTCGGGGCGGTGGTGACCTCTTCCTCGGTCGCCACGGCCGCGCGCTGCATCCGCACCGACGCGCTGGGGGCGGTGGCGACGCAGAATTTCTCCGACCCCTCTTTGGGTCCGCTTGGCACCCGGCTGCTGCGCGATGGGCTTGGCGCGGGCGCGGTGCTGCGCCTGTTGCTCGACAGCACGACGGCGCCTGAACATCGCCAGGTCACGGTGGTCGACCGACGCGGTGCGGTGGCCTGGCATATCGGCGAGGCTTCGATGCCCGTGGCGGGGGTGGCGACCGGACCAGGCTGTATTGCTATGGGCAACCTTCTCGCCAATGACACCGTGCCCGCGGCGATGGTCGCGGCCTATGCCGATGCGACCGGCATGGTCCTCGCCGAACGGCTGATGCGTGCACTGGAAGCAGGGCTGGATGCGGGCGGCGAGTTCGATGACGAGCACGGCGCCGGCCTGCTGGTGAGCGACACGCATGACTGGCCGGTCGTCGATCTGCGCGTCGATTGGGACGATGCGCCGATCGCCGCATTGCGCGCGCTGTGGACACGCTATGCGCCGCAGCAGGCGGCTTATGTGGCGCGCTTCCTCGACCCACGCCAGGCTCCGGCCTTTTGATGCCCACGGTGCACGTCGCTTGAGCAACCCACCCGATCCTCGCATTGGGCTGCCGAGGGTCTGCGCACCGCACGGGCGTCACCGCGCGATTTCCCGCATTTCCGGCGTTCCGACGCTGGTCACAATGGTTAGGATCGCGTGCAGGTTCCGGGCAGGGCGGCGCGATACATGAATGTGGATGCGCAGATCAGGGTGACCATCCCGGCGGGCGGGCAGGGCAGTGCGTCGAAGCTGTCGCTGAGCGGTCTCGCGAAGCAGTACGGCGCCGTGCATGCCCTGCGGCCGATGGATCTTGATGTGGCCAGCGGCGAGTTCCTCACCGTGCTGGGGCCGTCCGGTTCTGGCAAGACGACGCTGCTGCAACTCGTCGCCGGTCTGGTGGAGCCGACCGGTGGTACGCTGCATATCGATGGGCAGGATCACACCTGGACGCCGGCGCACAAGCGCCACATCGGCGTGGTGTTCCAGAACTATGCGCTGTTTCCGCACATGACGGTGCGCGAGAATACCTGCTTCCCGCTTGAGATGCGCCGCGTGCCGCGGGCCGAGCTGGACCGCCGCGTCGCCGCGGCCCTTGAGATGGTCGGCCTTGCCGCTCTGCGCGACCGCTTTCCCGGTGAATTGTCGGGCGGCCAGCAGCAGCGCGTCGCGCTGGCCCGTTGCTTCGTCTATCAGCCGGCGCTGATCCTGATGGATGAACCGCTCGGCGCGCTCGACCGCAAGCTGCGCGAGAGCATGCAGATCGAGATCAAGCGGCTGCATCGCGACACCGGCGCGACCATCGTCTTTGTCACCCATGACCAGGAGGAAGCGCTCGCCATGTCCGACCGCATCTGCCTGATGAATCACGGGCTGATCGAACAGCTCGGCACGCCGCAGGAGATCTACGAGCATCCCGCCTCGCTCTTCGCCGCTGATTTCATCGGCATCTCGAACGTGCTGAACGGCCGGATCACCGCGGCGGGGCTGGAGACGCCTGATGGCACGCTTGCGTTGCCGCCGGCGGCGGTGATGCGCGATGGCCCGGCCGCCCTCATCGTGCGGCCCGAACACGTGGAACTGCGGCCCGGCGGCACCCTGCGTGGGCGCGTCACGGAATCCGTCTATGCAGGGTCGGAATTCCGCCTTGTCGTGACGCTGGGTTCGGGCAGCATGTTGGTGATGCGCTGTTCATCCGGCCAGATCGTGCCGATGATCGGCGATGAGGTGACGCTGGGCTGGGCGCCCGAACGCGCGCGGCTTCTCGTGTCATGAATCGGAAGCGGAAGGGGACCTGGCGATGACGGGATTGACGACGCGGCGACGCGTGCTGGGCGGGGCGATCGCGGCGCCCTTCCTGTTCACCGCGGAGCGTGCCTTCGGGGCCGACCAGATCACCGCGGCCGATGTCGGCGGCGCGCCTTCCACGGCCCTGCGCGCCGCCTTCTACGATCCGTTCGAGCGCGAGAGCGGCATCAAGGTCGTCAGCGTGGCGCATGAGCCCGATCCGACCGTGCAGTTCCGCCTGCTGGTCGATACGCGCAGCTTCATCTGGGACACCTGCATGGTCACGCCCAGCCATGTGCTGGGGCTGACGCGGCAGCGCAACTATATCGACTCGTTGAACCTGCAGCCCGTACCAGGCCTGATCAACGGCATGCTGACCGACAACTGGTTCGGCTTTTCCGTCTTCGCGACGGTGCTGGCATACCGGACCGACAAGTTCGGCGACAATGGCCCGATGAACTGGGTGGATTTCTGGGACGTGCAGAAATTTCCCGGCCGTCGCGCGCTGTACCGCAACGTCGCCGGCGTGATGGAAGCGGCGCTGATGGCCGATGGCGTGGCACCGAACCAGCTGTATCCGATCGATCTCAACCGCGCCTTCCGCAAGCTCGACCAGATCAAGCGGCACATCAACGTATGGTGGACCAGCGGCGCGCAGAACACCCAGTTACTGCAAAGCGGCGAAGTGGACATGAGCGACACCTGGGGCGCGCGCGCCCACGCGGCGATGGTCGCCGGCGCGCCGGTGCGCATCCGCTGGCAGCAGGGGCTGTATTCGACGGATGGCTGGTCGATCCCGCGCGGCACGCCGCGGGCGGATCTCGCCCGCCGCTTCATCGCCTTCTGCATGAAGCCGGAACAGCAGGCGATCTATTCCAACCAGGTCGCCAACGGTCCGTCGAACCAGCGCGCCTATGAATTCATCAGTGCGGAGCGCGCCACGGTGCTGCCGACCTCGCCGGCGAACATGGCCGGCCTGGCGGAATCGGACGCCGCCTGGTGGGGTGCGAACCGGTCCCGTGTCCAGGAGCGCTTCCAGGACTGGCTGCTGAGCTGACGCTAGAAGAAGCAAGAACAGGACAGGGAGTGGCGCCATGGCGGCCGACAGGATGATGCATCTCGCCTTCTCCGCGCATCTGAGCGGGTCGCATCCGGGCGCCTGGCGACACCCGAGCACGCAGGACGGCAGCGACATCTCCATCGCCGCATACCGACGCATGGCGAGGATCGCCGAAGCGGGCAAGTTCGACATGTTCTTCATGGCCGACACCCCGGCGCTGCGCATCAACGACCTCGAAGCCTGGAGCCGCTATCCACTGTTCACCAATGTCCTGGAACCGCTGACGGCGCTGTCGGCCATGGCCGGATCGACGGAGTTCCTTGGCTTCGGCGGCACCGCGACCACAAGCTTCAACGAGCCCTTCAACGTCGCACGGCAATTCGCGTCGCTGGATCACATCAGCGGCGGGCGCGCGGCGTGGAACGTGGTGACGACGGCCAATGCCTACGCCGCCGGAAATTTCGGCCCGGAGCCCCTGGCCGAGCATGGCGACCGCTACGCCCGGGCACGCGAATTCGTGCTGCTGGTGAAGAAGTTCTGGAACACCTGGGAGGACGACGCCTTCATCTTCGATCGCGAGCAGGGGCGCATCTACGACCCGGCCAAGCTGCATCCGGTGATCCATGACGGCGCGCATTTCCATATCCGCGGCGGGTTGAACATCGAGCGCACGCCGCAGGGCCAGCCGGTGATCATCCAGGCCGGTGCGTCCGATTCAGGCAAGGAACTCGCGGCCGAGACGGCCGAAGTGGTGTTCGGGTCGGCCAAGACGGTCGAGGCGTCGCGCGCCTACTACAGCGACCTGAAGGGTCGCATGGCGCGCTACGGGCGCGAAGCGGACGAGATGTGCATGCTGGCCGGCATCCCGGTGATCGTGGCGGAGACGGCGCAGGAGGCGGATGACAAATACTGGGCGTTGCAGGAACTGATGCACCCCGTCGTCGCGCGCCAGCGCCTGGCGATGGACCTGGAGACGGACCTGTCCGACCTGCCCTTCGACCAGCCCATCCCGCCGTCACGCATCCCGGCCAAGCCGAACCTGCACACCGCCTATTTCAACGAGATCGTGCGCATGATCCGCGAGGACAATCCGACGCTGCTTGAACTCGCGCGTCGCTACCAGCGTGGATCGACGACGCTGCGTGGCACGCCGAAGCATGTCGCGGACACGCTGGAGGAATGGTTCACCACCGGCGCGGCGGACGGCTTCATGTTCCAGTTCAACCTGCAGCCTGCCGGGCTCGAGGATTTCGTCCGCCTGGTCGTGCCCGAACTTCAGCGCCGCGGGCTGTTTCGCAGCGACTACACCGGGCGTACGCTGCGCGAGCATTTCGGCCTGCGCCGGCCGCCGCATCGGCCTCCGGTCGAGCAGCCCCAGGCCGCGCAATAGGAGGAACGGCATGCAAGCCGACCGCAGGATCGCCCTCGCACTTCTGGTCAACCCGACCGGCTACCACACCGCGTCCTGGCTGCATCCTTCAACCGACGCGGCCGGCGCGACCAGCATCGCCTGGTACCGCGACACCGCGCTGCTCGCGGAAAAGGGGTTGTTCGACCTTTTCTTCATCGCCGATACGCCGGCCGCACGCACGCAGCAGCTGGAAGCCTATAGCCGCTTCCCGATGTTCATGAACGTGTTCGAGCCGATCACGCTGCTCTCGGCGCTTGCCGGCATGACCACGCATATCGGCCTCGGCGGCACAGCGAGCACGAGCTTCTCGGAGCCGTACAACATCGCGCGGCAATTCGCCTCGCTTGACCATCTCAGCCGTGGGCGCGCCGCGTGGAACGTGGTGACCTCGGCCAACGACTTCGCCGCCCGCAATTTCGGCCATGAGAAGCTGCCGCCGCATCACCTGCGCTACGAACGGGCCAGCGAGTTCGTCGACGTGGTCCAGAGGCTGTGGGATACCTGGGAGGATGACGCCTGGATCCGCGACCGCGCACGTGGCCAGATCTTCGAGCCATCGAAGCAGCACGCGGTCGATCACGAAGGCAAGTTCTTCAAGGTGCATGGCGCGCTGAACATCGAGCGCACGCCGCAGGGCCAGCCGGTCATCATCCAGGCTGGCGCATCGGACACCGGGCGGGACTTCGCTGCGCGCGTCGCCGAGGTTGTCTTCGCTTCCGACAGTACGGCCGAGAAGGCGCGCGCATCCTATGACGACCTCAAGGGCCGCATGGCGAAGTTCGGCCGCGAGCGCGACGCGCTGAAGGTGCTCGCCGGCAAGCCCAACCTGCTCGCCGCCAGCACGCAGGAAGCCGAGGACATGTACCAGACGCTGCAGGGCATGATCCATCCGATGGTGGGCAAGATGCGGCTCGGCATGGATCTCGAGACCGACCTGTCGGACCTCGACCCCGATGCGCCGATCCCCGAGGACCGCATCCCGAGGAATGCCAACTTTCACCAGGCCTATTTCGACCACATCCTGGGGCTGATCCGGCAGGGGATGACGTTGCGTCAGCTCTGGCTCAGCTACGAGCGGGGCCACAGCACGTTCCGCGGCACGCCCGCGCAGATGGCCGACCACATGGAGGAATGGTTCACCGGCGGCGCCTGCGACGGCTTCATGATGACCTTCTCGCTGATGCCCGGCGGGCTGGCTTTCTTCGTCGAGCATGTCGTGCCGCTGCTGCAGAAGCGGGGCCTGTACCGCACAGCCTATGAAGGGCGCACGCTGCGCGAGCATCTGGGGCTGGCGCGTCCTGCCAACCGCCATGTGGCGGCGGCGCAGCCGCTCGTGGCCGCGCAATAGGCGTGTCGGCCACCACGGTGACGGCGGGCATGGCGCCGCGGCGCCGGCGGGACGCGATCTGGCTCGCGGTGCCGGGGCTGCTGTTCCTCGCCGCCTTCCTGGTGCTGCCTTCGCTCGGCATGCTGTCGGTCAGCCTGACCGACGACGACACGGGTGCCTGGACGTTCGACGCCTATCGGCGCGCGCTCGGCGTGCCCGTCTATACGCGCATCATCTCGAATACCTTCTGGATCGCGCTGCAGGTGACGGTGCTGTGCCTGCTGATCGCCTATCCGCTCGCCTATTGGCTGGCGCGGCTGCCGGCGCGCACCCAGCGCATCATGGCGCTGCTCGTCCTGCTGCCGCTCTGGACCAGTGCGCTGGTGAAGAACTTCGCCTGGCTGGTGCTGCTTGGGCGTACCGGCATCTTTGCCGGCACGCTGCGCGCTCTTGGCGTCGAGGCGCCGCCCGACCTGTTGTTCAACCGTGTCACCGTGATCTTTGCGATGACCCACAGCATGGTGCCGCTCGCCGCCGTTTCGATGCTGTCGGTGATGACGCAACTCGACCCTCGGCTGACCCAGGCGGCGGGCACGCTGGGGGCATCGCGCGTCGCCGCCTTCTGGCGCGTCTATCTGCCGCTGTCGATGCCGGGGGTCGCCTCGGCTGGGCTGCTCGTCTTCATCGGCAGCCTCGGCTATTTCATCACGCCGGCGCTGCTGGGCAGCCCGCGCGAGACGATGATGGGCCAGGCGATCATCAATCAGGTCCAGCAGATGGACAATCTTGTCTTTGCCTCGGCGCTGTCGGCCCTGCTGATCGCCGCGGCGCTGGCGAGCTGTCTTGTCTATGACCGCATCTTCGGGCTGTCGCGCATGTCGGGCGGTGGCTCGCAGGCACGGGCGGCGCGCAGCCCGATCCGGCGCGGCGGCCTGTTGGTGGCACGGGCGGGCGCGACCGTTTTCGGGGCGCTCTCCGAAACGCTGGCACGCCTGCTCGGCGGCCATCGCCTGGGGTGGTTCCTGCCGGCCTATGCTGCGACAGTGGTCGCCGTGCTGGTGCTGCCGATCCTGGCCCTGGTGCCCATGGCCTTCACCAGTTCGGACTTCATGTCGTTCCCACCGCCGGGCTTCAGCCTGCGATGGTTCCAGGAATATGCGGCCTCGCCGGTCTGGACCGCTGCCACCGTGAGATCCTTTGGCATCGGCGCGGCCACGGCCTGCGTGACGATGGTGCTGGCCACTTTCGCCGCCTTCGGGCTCTCGCGCAGCGGGAGCCGACTCACGACCGCCGCCTTCCTGTTGTTCATGACGCCGCTGGTGATCCCGTCCATCGTCGTGGCGGTGGCGCTGTTCCAGCTGTTTGCCATGGTTGGCCTGATCGCGACGGACCTGGGCATCATGATCGGCCACGTCGTGCATGCCATGCCGATCGCCTTCGTCATCGTCCTGGCCACGCTGAAATCGCATGATTGGCGGCTGGACCAGGCGGCAGCGACACTCGGCGCGAGCCGTCCGCGCGTTTTCCGCCGCGTGACAATGCCGCTGATCCGCGGCGGCCTGGTGGCCGGGCTGATCTTCGCCTTCCTGTCGTCCTTCGAGGAACTGACCGTCGCGCTGTTCATCGGCGGCGGGCTTCGCACGACGTTGCCGAAGCAGATGTGGGACGATGTCATCCTGCAGGTCAGCCCGTTGCTGGTCGCTGCATCCGTCGTCGTCATCGTGGTGGTGACGACGCTCTTCATCGTGGCGGAGTTCCTGCGGCCACGCGCGAGCCGCACCGCGCACTGAACGGCTCCGGCCGGTCCCGCCCAGAGCAGATCGCGTTCACGGGGAATCATCTGGACGCGTGAAGGTGCTCTCAAAACAACAGGCTGGAGCATGACCGGTTCACATTCCTTCTCCCATCACGCTCCGACCTATTGTTTGATCGCGTGATTCAGACTTCCGGTGCATTCGCACCTGCGGCCATCACGCTCGATGGCAGGCGGGCGCAGGGGACATGCTCGGCGATGTCGGTCCACCGCATGCGCGGTGGATTCGGGCTGCCCAGCAGCACGCCTTCCCGCATCAGCCATTGCGCCACGAAGGCGAGCACCGCAGGGCGTTCGATGGCTGCACGCCGATGGAAGGGCAGCGGCGCGGTCGCGTCGTCGTCGAACGCCAGAACGCCGAAATTCTTCCCGTCGCACAGCTGATAGAGCGCATTGTCCGGCCCGATGCGCAGGATCTCGATTGTCATGATCTCCATGCCGCGTCTCCTCGTCGGTCACGGGGTGGACCGATAGACCAGCCTTCGCCGCGTGAGGGGACGTTCCGCCTGCGCGCCGCGCGCCGTCCGCTCCTGGGGTGGCATAAGTCGCTGGGCCTTCGGGACTTTTCGGCCCTGGCCAGCGACTTCAAACACATGTGAGGCGGCGCGCGATGCTATCCGCCGGCCACCGTCTCCGCGAACCGATACCCCACGCCCGGTTCCGTCTGGATCAGCGCCGCCGCCGGGCCGAGCTTCTGCCGCAGATGCCCGATGTAGACGCGCAGATATTGCGTGTCCTCCAGATGCGCCGGCCCCCAGACGCTCGCCAGCAGTTGACGCTGCGTGACGAGGCGGCCCGCGCCGCCGCGCATCAACGCGACCAGCAGGTCCCATTCGCGGGGTGTCAGCTTCAAGGGCTCGCCCCCGTCCACCCGCGCGGTGTGGGCAGCAAGGTCCACTTCCAGCGGCCCCACGCGCAATACCGTCTCGGTCGGCGTGCGGGCCCGTGCTTCGGCACGGCGCTGCACCGCGCGCAACCGTGCGAGCAACTCGCCCAGTGCGAAGGGCTTCTCGACATAGTCATCCGCCCCTGCGTCCAGTGCGGCGACCTTCTCTTCCTCCCGCTCGCGCGCCGACAGCACGACGATGGGCGCCGCGAGGAAGCCGCGCAGCCGCGGCAGCACGTCCTGCCCATCCATGTCAGGCAGGCCAAGGTCCAGCAGCACCAATGCCGGCGTCCGCTCGGCGGCCATGCGAAGCCCCTGGGCTGCCGTATCGGCCCGTAGTGCAGCGAATCCCGCGGCCTCGAGCGCGGGTCCGAGGAAGCGATGGATCTGCGGCTCGTCGTCGATGACGAGAATGCGGGGACGGTCGCGATCGGTCATGTGGCGGGAAACCGCACGGTCATGCGCGTACCGCGCCCATCGGGCGTGATCGGGCTTTCGGCGGCGATCCGCCCGCCCATCGCCTGCACCAGGCCCCGCGAGATGGCGAGGCCAAGGCCGCTTCCCGCGGCGACGCGATCGGTGCGCGATGCGCGGAAGAACGGATCGAAGATGCGGTGCAGGTCGGATGGCGGAATGCCCGGCCCGTCATCCTCGACCGCCAGTGCGACCTCTGCTCCGGCGCGCTGCACGCGCAGCGTCACCCGACCCGACGGCGCGGAGAATTTCAGTGCATTGTCCAACAGATTGGCCAACACCTGGTCCAGCAGCACCGGATCCAGGCGCGGTGCCGACTGTGCCCCCGCGATGTCGAGCGAGACCGTGCCGCTCGCCCGTGCCGCCGCGCTCTCGGCGGCCTCGGTCAGGTCCACCGTCTCGCGCCGGGGCTGCACCTGGCGATTCTCGATGCGCACGATGTCGAGGATATTCGCGATCCAGCGGGACAGCCGTGCCGTCTCCTCCTCGGCCGTCGCCAGCAGGTCGTCGCGTGTCGCTTCGGACAGGCCGCCGGCGCGCAGCGTGCCGATGGCACCGCGGATCGAGGTGAGCGGCGTGCGCAGGTCGTGGCCGAGTGATGACAGCAGCGCGCTGCGCAGCGCCTCGGTCTCGTTGCGCGCCTCGCCGCGCGCACGCTCCTCGGTCAGTTCGGCGCGCTCCAGCGCGATGGCGGCCTGGTCGAGCAGGCCGGCGAGCGCCCTGTCCGTCTCCCCGTCCAGCGTCCCGCCGGCCGGCAGCCGCAATCCCACCAGGCCGGCGACGCCGCGCGCAGTGCGCATGGGCCTGAACTGCCACGGGGAGGCCGGCAGCGTATCCGTGCCGCGCCCGGCCACGCGGCCATGGGCCATCGCCCAGCGCGCAGCCGCCATCGCGCCGGCATCGGGCTCGGCGTCGATGGGGATGGCGGCGCGCAGGATCGGTTCGGGCGCGGTTTCGCCGGGCGCGGGCGGCAGCGGCAGCAGCACGCAGGCTGCCCCGCCCGAGATGCGCGCGCTTTCCTCGGCGATGGCGAAGACGATGTCGCCGGCGTCGCCTGGCGCGCCCAGCCGGCGACTGAATTCTACCAACCGCCGCAGCCCCAGCATGCGCGCCCGGGTGCGGCGGACCTGGCGGCCCAGCCCGCCGGTCGTGCCGGTCAGCAGCAGTGCCACCAGCGCGAAGACCACCACGCCAACCACATCCTGCGCGCCGGCGATGGCGAGGGTGTAGCGCGGCGGCAGGAACAGGAAGTTCCAGGCCAGGAAGGCCAGCAACGCCGCCAGCCCACCCTGCAGCGCGCCGAAACCGACGGCCGCCGCCACGATGGGCACGAGGTAGATCATGCCGAGCGCGTCGTCCGGCACCACGTTGTCGAGGGCGAGGCAAACGGCAGTCGCCGACGCCACCAGGGCCGGCGTCGCGACCCAGCCGAGCCAGGTCGGCAGGCCGCGCGCCTCGCTGGGGGCAGGCCGGGCGGTGCCTGTGGGCTCCGGCACCAGATGCAGCGTGAAGTCGGTCGCCCGGCGCAACAGGGCACCGGACAGCGTCCGTCCGGACAGGCGGCGCCACAGCGGCGGGCGGCCGCGTCCAATGACCAGATGCGTGACGTTGCGCGCCCGTGCCTCGCGCAGGATGGCGTCCGGCAGGTCGGCAGCGACCACCGTCTCGGTCGCCGCGCCCAGCCGCTCGGCAAGTTGCAGGGCGTCTCGGGGGTCAGCGCCGACCGGCGCGCTGGGCTGTTCGACATGCAAGGCGACCAGCGGCGCCTTGAGCGCATCCGCGATCCGCCGCGCCTCGCGCACGACGAGTTCGGCCGCCGCATCCGCGCCGACCAGCGCCATCACGCGGTCGCCGGCGGGCCAGGGGCCGGCGATGGCATTGGCGCGCATGTATCCCGTGACATCGGCGTCCACGCGCTCGGCGGTGCGGCGCAATGCCATCTCCCGCAGGGCGGCGAGGTTGCCTTCGCGGAAGAAGCCGCGCAGCGCGCGCTCCGCCTGGTCGGGGCGATAGACCTTCCCCTGGCGCATGCGCTCGATGAGTTCGGCCGGCGGAATGTCGATCAACTCGATCGCATCGGCCTCGGCGAGCACGCGGTCGGGCACCGTCTCGGCCACGCGCACGCCGGTTATGCGGGCGACCGCCTCCGACAGGCTCTCCAGGTGCTGCACGTTCATCGCCGTCCAGACCTCGATGCCGGCCGTGCGCAGCTCCTCGACATCCTGCCAGCGCTTGGGGTGTCGGCTGCCAGGGGCATTGCTGTGAGCAAGCTCATCCAGCAGCAGGATCAGCGGGCGGCGGGCCAGCGCGCCATCGAGGTCGAATTCCTCGATCACCTGGCCGCGATAGTCGATCCGCGCGCGCGGCAGCACGGGCAGGGTCCCGATCGCCGCCTGCGTCTCGGCGCGGCCATGCGTCTCGACGATGCCGATCAGCACATCGGCGCCGCCGGCATGGCGGCGGCTTGCCTCGGCCAGCATCTCCCACGTTTTGCCGACGCCCGGTGCGGCGCCGAGGAACACCTTCAGCCGTCCGCGCCCTTCCTGCTGGGCCAGCGCCAGCAGCGCATCCGGATCGGGGCGGGCAGGTTCGTCGGCCATGCTGCTGAGCGTAGCAGGCCCGGCCAAGCATCGCGCGCCCGCGCAGCCGATTTTACGCGGCCTTTATGCGCCGCGTCGGAATGCCGCATGGAGCCTTTGCGCGGCATCGCCCTACTACCCTCCTCGGATACCTGCGTCGTGACGAGGACACTGCAATGCTCGACATCCTGCTGCTCTCCCTCGGGGTCGGCGTCTTCGCGCTGCTGGCGGCCTATGCCGTCGGTTGCGAGAAGGTGTGACCGCGATGGCCGAGTTCATCCTGGGCGGCGCCGTGGCCGCCGGCCTCCTTCTCTACCTGCTGTGGGCGCTGCTGCGCCCCGAAAGCCTGTGACACCATGACCCTGATCGGATGGGCGCAGATCGCGCTCGTGCTCGCCTGCGTAGTCGCCGCTGCGATCCCGCTGGCGCGCTACATCGCCGCCGTCGCGGCCGGGCGCGTCACCGTCCTCGCTCCACTGGAGCGGCTGTTGTACGCCGCTGCGGGGATAGACCCGGCGCGCGGCATGGGCTGCCGTGGCTATACGCTGGCGATGCTGGCGGCGAACCTCGCCGGCTTCCTCGTCCTTTACGCACTGCTGCGCTTCCAGGGCGTGCTGCCGTTCAATCCGCAGGGCTTTGACGGGCTGTCGCCCTGGCTCGCCTTCAACACGGCGGTCAGCTTCGTCACCAACACCAACTGGCAGGCCTATAGCGGCGAGTCCGCGATGTCCCATCTCAGCCAGATGGCGGGGCTGACGGTACAGAACTTCCTCTCCGCCGCGACCGGCATCGCGCTCGCACTCGCGGTGTCACGCGCCTTCGCGGCAGGTGGACTGAAGGATCTGGGGAATTTCTGGGCGGATCTCGTGCGCATCACGCTGTACGTGCTGCTGCCGCTGTCCGTGCTGCTCGGCCTCGCCTTCGTGGCGATGGGCGTGCCGCAGAACTTGTCGGCCGGCGTGGAGGCGACGACGCTGGAAGGGGCTGCGCAGATCATCCCGCTTGGCCCGGCGGCCTTCCAGATCGCCATCAAGCATCTGGGCACCAATGGTGGCGGCTTCTTCGGCGCCAACTCGGCACATCCCTTCGAGGGACCGTCGGCACTCGCCACCGCGCTGCAGATCTGGGCGCAGCAGGTCATCCCCTTCGCGCTGGCGCTGACCTTCGGCCACATCGTCGGCGATGTGCGGCAAGGCCGAGCGCTGCTGCTGGTGATGCTGGGCTACGTGCTGGTCGCGACGGCCATCGTCTATGCCGGCGAGGCAGCGGGCAATCCGCTGCTGGTGGCCGCGGGCCTCGATCCGGCGCAGGGCAATATGGAAGGCAAGGAGGTCCGCTTCGGCATGGCCCTGGTCGCGCTGTTCACCGCGACCACCACCGGAGCGTCCTGCGGTGCAGTGAACGCGATGTTCGACAGCTTCATGCCGTTGTCCGGCGGCGTCCCGCTGTTCCTCATCCAACTCGGCGAGGTGCTGCCGGGCGGCGTGGGGTCTGGCCTGTACGGCATCCTGGTCTTCGCGCTGCTCGCGGTGTTCGTCGCGGGGCTGATGGTCGGCCGCACGCCAGAATACCTCGGCAAGAAGCTGCAGGCACGGGAGATCAAGCTGGCGATGCTCGCCGTGCTGGTGCTGCCCGCGGCGATCCTCGGCTTCACCGCCGTCGCCGTGGTGCTGCCGGCGGCGGTCTCCTCGGTGCTGAATGCCGGCCCGCATGGGCTGGCCGAGATGCTCTATGCCTACAGCTCGGCCGCCGGCAACAACGGCTCGGCCTTCGGTGGGCTGACCGCGGATACGCCCTGGCTCAACACCACGCTGGGCATCGCCATGCTGCTCGGCCGCTTCGCCTATGTGGTGCCGGTGATGGCGATCGCGGGTTCGCTCGCGGCCAAGCCCAAGCTGCCGGACTCCGCGGGCAGCTTCCCGACGCATGGGCCGCTGTTCGCCGGGCTGCTGGCCGGCGTGATCCTGATCCTGGGCGGGCTGCAGTTCCTGCCCGCCATGGCGCTGGGTCCGATCGCCGAGCACTTCACGCTTGTCGCCGGCCGTAGCTTCTAGCGGCGCCCGGCCTGTTCAACGAAAGGCACTGACAATGGACGTCATGATCCAGGGGGAGGCCCGGCGCGCCGCGCGCCGCGCTGCCTTCGCCAATCGCGCGCTGCTGGGGCGCGCGGCATTCGATGCGCTGCGCAAGCTCGACCCGCGCCAGTTGATCCGCAACCCCGTGATCTTCGTGACCGAGGTGGTCGCGATCCTCGTCTCCGTCTTGGCAATCCGCGCCGCGACGATCGGCCAGGGCTTCTGGTTCGAGGCGACGATCGCCGGCTGGCTGTGGCTGACCGTGTGGTTCGCCACCTTCGCCGAGGCGGTCGCCGAAGGCCGCGGCCGCGCCCAGGCCGAAAGCCTGCGCCGCGCCCGCACGGAGACGCGCGCCAAGGTTCTGCTGCGTGGCGATGATCGCGCCCTGTGGCAGCCGCGCCATGCCGATGAGCTGTCCGTTGGCGACCTGGTGCTGGTCGAAGCCGGTGACCTCATCCCCTCGGATGGCGAGGTGGTCGAAGGCATAGCCAGCGTGAACGAGGCGGCGGTGACCGGTGAATCCGCCCCGGTGATCCGCGAGAGCGGCGGTGACCGCAGCGCCGTGACGGGCGGCACGCTGGTCGTCTCGGACTGGATCGTGGTGCGCATCACCGCCGCACCCGGTTCCACCTTCCTCGACCGGATGATCGCGCTGGTCGAGGGCGCGTCGCGGCAGAAGACGCCGAATGAGATCGCGCTGGACATCCTGCTCGCTGGCTTGACGATCGTGTTCCTGATCGCGGTGGTGACGCTGGTGGGGCTGGCCTCGTGGAACGGGCAGCCGCCCTCGGTGGCGGTGCTGGCCGCGCTGCTGGTCACGCTGATCCCGACGACGATCGGCGGGCTGCTCTCGGCCATCGGCATCGCAGGGATGGACCGGCTGGTGCGCTTCAATGTGCTGGCGACCAGCGGCCGCGCGGTGGAGGCGGCGGGCGATGTGGATGTGCTGCTTCTCGACAAGACCGGTACGATCACGCTGGGCAATCGCCAGGCGGCGGCCTTCGTGCCGGCGCCGGGCGTGACCATGCGGGAGGTGGCGGAGGCCGCCGTGCTTGCCTCGCTGGCCGATGAGACACCGGAGGGTCGTTCGATCCTCGCCTTCGCCCGGTCGCAGCACGGTATCGCCGTGCCGGCCCTGCCCGAAGGCGCGGTGGTGGTGCCCTTCACCGCGCAGACGCGGATTTCCGGCGTCGACCTGCCGTCCGGTTCCACGCGCAAGGGTGCGGTCGATGCGCTGCTCGCCGCGCTGCGCCTCGATGCGCCGCCGGAGTTCCGTGCCGCAGTGGACCGCATCGCGCGGTCCGGCGGGACGCCGCTCGCCGTCGCCCGTGATGGCAGGCTGCTGGGCGCAATCGAGCTGAAGGACATCGTCAAGACCGGCATGCGCGACCGCTTCGACGCGCTGCGCCGGATGGGCATCCGCACGGTGATGGTGACCGGCGACAACCGGCTGACCGCCGCCGCCATCGCGGTCGAGGCCGGCGTCGACGACTTCATCGCCGAGGCCACGCCACAGGACAAGCTCGCCTACATCCGCAAGGTTCAGGCCGAAGGCCGGTTGGTCGCCATGGCGGGCGATGGCACCAACGATGCGCCGGCACTCGCCCAGGCCGATGTCGGGCTGGCGATGCAGACGGGCACCCAGGCGGCGCGCGAGGCCGGCAACATGGTCGACCTCGACAGCGATCCGACCAAGCTGATCGAGGTGGTGGAGATCGGCAAGCAGCTGCTGATCACGCGCGGCGCGCTGACGACCTTCTCCATCGCCAATGACGTGGCGAAGTACTTCGCCATCCTGCCGGCGATCTTCGTCGCCTCCTATCCGGAGCTGCAGGCGCTGAACGTGATGGGCCTCGCCTCGCCGCAAAGCGCGATCATCGCCGCGGTGATCTTCAACGCGCTGATCATCGTCGCCCTGGTGCCGCTCGCGCTGCGCGGGGTGCGCTATGTCCCGGTGGGGGCGGCGGCCCTACTGCGGCGGAATCTGGTCGTCTATGGGCTCGGTGGGCTCGTCGCACCCTTCGTCGGCATCAAGATCATCGATGTCGTCCTCGTTCTTCTTGGAGTTGCCTGACCATGAATGCTCTCCTGCGTCCCGCCATCGCGATGGTGGGGCTGTTCACGCTGCTGCTCGGCATCGTGGCGCCGCTGGTGATGACGGCCGTCGCCGGCGCGGTCTTCCCGCAGCAGGCCGGCGGCAGCCTGGTCGCGCGCGATGGCCGCGTCGTCGGCTCCGCGCTAATCGGCCAGAATTTCACCGCCGAACGCTACTTCCACCCGCGCCCCTCGGCGACCACCGAGGCGGATCCGGACCGTCCCAGCGGCACCCGCGCTGCGCCCTACAACGCCGGCGCCTCGGCGGCCTCGCAACTCGGCCCGTCTTCGGCGGCGCTGGTCGACGCGGTGCGGGAGAGGGTGGGCGGCGCGACCGGCGTGCCGGCGGATGCCGCGACCGCCTCCGCCTCCGGGCTCGACCCGCATATCTCGCCCGAGAATGCGCGCCGCCAGGTCGCCCGCGTCGCCGCTGCGAGGGCCATGCCCGAAGCGCGGGTCGCCGCACTGGTCGCCGCGCAGGTCGAGGGTCCCGAACTGGGCCTGCTCGGCGAAGCCCGCATCAACGTGTTGCGACTGAACCTGGCCTTGGACGAGATGACACCGCGGCCATAGGGCAGGGCCGCCGCGACGACACGGCGCCCTGTCGTGGCGGCAGCCTTGAGAGCGGTTTGCACCAGGCTGCGCCGGCGCAAACCGCTTCAATTCATCGCTTGAGCGAGCATCTTCACACGGCACTGACTGCGTACGGTCAGGCGCCATGCGTTCTAATCCTCCGACAACTCCGGCATCCGATACCGGTCCTGCGGATCGTTCCAGCCCTTGAAGTTGGGCGCGCGCTTTTCCGCAAAGGCGGCGCGGCTTTCCAACAGGTCGCTCTTGGCGCCGTGTTCGTGCAGCGCGGCGGCGAGATCCCGTTGCGCCTTGGTCGGCTTCGGCCGCATCCGCCGCATCATGTGAACCGTGTTGACGCGCGCGGCCGGCGGCAGTGTCAGCAGGTGGCTCGCCATCTCCAGCGCCACCTCCACGACCTTGTCCGCCGGCGCCAGCCGGTTGACGAAACCAAGCTGGTGGAATCGTTCCGCCGTGAAACGGAAGCCGAGCGCCATCTCCATCGCGATCGGATAGGGCAGGTTGGCGAGGTGGCCGTGATTGGTGCCGCCAAGCAGCCAGCGCTTGGCCTCCGAAACCTCGAAGATCGCGTCGGTCGCGGCAACGCGCAGGTCCGTGCGCTCGACCAGCATGAAGCCGCCGCCCATGGCGAAGCCGTTCACCGCGGCGATGACGGGCTTTTCCAATGCGCCGGTCGCGAAGGGATCCTCGATGGCCAGGCGCTGGCCGCCCGGGGTCTTGTTGGCCAGCGTCTCCTTCATGTCCTCCCCGGCGCAGAAGGCGCGGCCGGTGCCGGTCAGGATCGCCACTTCCAGGTCATTGTCTCGGCGAAAATCGATCCAGGTCTCGGCCAGGGCGATACGGATTTCCTGGTTCAGCGCGTTGAGCCGCTCGGGGCGGTTCATGCGCACCACGAGCACCTGGCCGTGGCGTTCGGTTTCGACGACGGACATGATTGATCTCCTCCGGTGGCTCGAGACGAGCCTTGCCGCCAGCATGGAGGCTTGCCGGGCGTTGTCGAGGGGGTACGCGCCGTCAGTTCGCCGTGTTCAGCAGGCGGCGGAAATCGGCGTCCAGGGTCGCGAGCGCGCTGTCGATGCGGCCCTGCCGGTCGCGGATCCAGCCATCCTGGGCGGCCAGCGCGCCCTGGGAAGCGGCGATCATCCGCGTCATCTCGGCCGGCTGCGGCCCACCCGCCGTCGCCCGGTTGCGCACGATCGAGACGGGGTCGAGCGTCGCGCGGAATTCGGCCTCGCTCATCGGCAGGACGCCGCCCTCGACGCCCATCTCGTGACGCAGCGTCTCGGCATAGATCCGCTGCGCCTCGGCATAGGGGAAGTCGCTCGGCGCGATGTCATGGGCGCGGGCATGGCTGACCATCTCCGAGGCGAAATGGTGCCCGACGCGGAAGGGCAGGCGGTATTGCCGCATCAGCACATCCGCCACTTCCTGCGACGCCGTCCAGTCCAGGTTCAGCTCCTCCAGCGCGCGCTCCGGATTGATGACCAGCGCATTCAGCACGCGATCGAAGGAGGCCAGCATGCGCGTGGCGGCGACGATGACCTCGGTATTGTCGCCGATGCCCTTGGCGTCGCTCATGCCCGGCGGAATGTTGTGCGCCTGGATCAGCCGGCCGAACCCCAGAGCGATGACGCGCGAGGCATCGGCGCGCGTGTTGATCAGCAGGCCGGGGTTGCGCTTCTGCGGCATGGCGCTCGAGACATAGGTGTTGCCGTCGCCCTCGCGCAGCAGGATCCACGGGCGTGGCTGCGCGTATTGCTGCATCACGTCCTCGATGAAGGCGCCGACATGCAGCGCGACGCCGCTGACGACCGCGCCGATCTCGACCGGCATCTCGGCGGCGAGGATCTGTGCGGCGTCATAGGCATTGTCGACCGTGCCGGGGAAGCCGAGGTAGCGCGCCATGCGCTCCCTGTTCAGCGGCCAGCTCGTGCCGTTCAGCACGGTGGTGCCCATTGGCGAGAGATCCAGCCGGGCCATGGCCTGGCGCAGGCGCTCCGCATCGCGCTCGAAGCCGGCGACATGGCCGAGCAGGTAGTGGCCGTAGCTGTTCGGCTGGGCGGCGACGCCATTGGTGTAGTTGGGTACCACCGTCGTGCCGTGCTGCTCGGCCTGTCGCACCAGCGTCGCGGTCACGCGGTTCAGTTGCGCGGCCATGCGCAGCAACTCGTCGCGCAGCATGGCGGAGCGGACGGTCGCCAGCATGTCCTGGCTCGACCGCCCGGCATGCAGCAGCGTCGCCTCGACGCCGGCGGCCTCGATCAGCAAGGGTTCGAAGGTGATGACCAGGTTTGGCCGCTGGGCGCCGGGCCGCGCGCCGGCGTCGAGCACCGCCTGCAGGCCGGCGGCGATGCGCGGTGCTGCGGCTCGGTCGAGCAGCCCCTCATCGGTGTTGATGACCGCGCTCGCCTTGTTGATCTCGCCGAGCCAGAAGAAGGCGTCGCGTCGCCCGGGGGTCTGGCACAGGCCGGGCAGGGCGGTGGCGGACATGAGCAGCACTCCGAGGCAAAGGCGTATCGCCGACATGGTATCCTCCCGAGGTCCCGGCATCCGGCCAACCTCGGCCAGGGTTGCACATCCGCCGAACCGGCAAGCCGCATCCAAGGATGCCGGCCCGCTTGGTTCAAGACCGCATGGTCGGCCGAGGCATCAGCGCCACAGATAGAGATCGTCATGCGCGTAGTCGTCGCCGTCCAGGTAGGCCATCACCTCCTGCGGCGTTACGCGGCGGTGGGTGCCGATTGTCATGTTCGCGAAGGCGCCGATCCGGCGCTGGAAGGCATCCCGGTCGAAGGCCGGCTTGGCGATGCGCCACAATTCGACGACCGCCAGATCAACCCGATCCCACAACGGATCCGGCGCGCGGGAGATGATCAACTCGTCGAAGCCCTGGGTGTCGGATTTCCAGATCAGCCGCTGTGAGGGCGCGAAGCCCAGATCGCCCGAGAGGAAGTCACGCGCATCGACCGCGCCGATGGTGACCGCGTGGTGCGCCTGGCCGCGCATGGCGTCGGCATTCAGCGAGTAGTTCCCGATATTGTTGGCGTCGCGATACCAGGTCAGTTCGCCGGCGCGGTCGGCCAGGGCGATGTTGTGCAGCGCCCGAAGCGGCGGCGGCAGGTGTGCCAGGTTGAAGTTCAGCGCGGCGAAATTGCCCGGATCCGCCTCGACGCAGACGACCCGCCCGAGATTGGGCAGCCGCCGCGCCGCCTGGCGGGAGAACAGCCCGATATTGGCGCCGATATCGAGCAGGCCATACGTCTGGCTGGGGTCGACATGGGCGCTGAGGAAGTCGAGCTCCTCCGCCTGCCAGCCTCCATTCAGCACCGTGGCCGGAAACATGTTCCCATCGAAGGGGAAGGCCAGTTGGGAGCCGGCCGCGCCGAGCAGCCCATCGTTTCGCAATGTCAGCAGATGGCCCGAGACCTGGGCGAAGGCGCCGTCGCGCACCCATTGCGCGAAGCGAGCGAGCGGGTCCTCTGCCGGCGGTGGCGGCGCGGCCCGCGTGGCCTCGACCTCCGCCTGCAAGGCGCGCACCCGCTCCCGCAGGCCATGCAGCGCGTCATCCCGCTGCCCGACCACCGCGGCCAGCGCGTCGCGCTGCGCGTACACGTTGCGCGCAGCCGGAAGCCGCCGGAGCGCCGCATGGATCAGGCTGGCAACATGGGAGCGCATCGGGGGCCTCGTCGACTCGAACTGGCCAAGGTGACTACTGCATCCGGCGCCGGACCGACATAGTCACCAGTGGCCGCCGCCCCGCCTGCAGGCCGCCGGGGCATCGCATGGCCACCATGCCGCGCCGGCGGCTGGTCTGTTCCGGCGTTCCCGGTCAAGATCGGGCACCATCGATACCGGGTGAAATGTCCATGACAGCCGAAGGCTCCGCGCAGTCGCGCGCTCCAGTCGCCGCCGAGACCCTGTCCAAGAAGCGCGCCGCCCCGCCGGTGCCGCCGAGCCTCGCCGGCTTCCTCTCGTTGAACGATTTCGAGGTCGCAGCGAAAAGCTACCTGCCCCGGATGCTGCACGGCTACATGGCCGGCGGGGTCGAGACCGACTGGTCGCTGGACGACAACCGCCGCGCCTTTGCCGAATGGGGCTTCATCCCGCGCTGCCTGGTCGATGCGCGGGCGCGCCACACCAGGACCACGCTGTTCGGCAAGGAATACAGCGCCCCCTTCGGCATCCCGCCGATGGGCTCCTCGGCGCTGATGGCCTATCGCGGCGACCTGGTGCTGACCCAGGCGGCGCGCGCGAAGAACATCCCCATGATCATGTCGGCTTCCTCCCTGATCAAGTTGGAGGACGTCGCCCGCGCCAACCCCGATGCCTGGTACCAAGCCTACCTGCCCGGCGAGGCCGAGCGCATCGAACCGCTGGTCGACCGCGTCATCGCCGCCGGCTTCAAGACTTTCGTGCTGACGGTGGATGTGCAGGTCTCCTCCAACCGGGAGAACAACATCCGCAATGGCTATTCGATTCCACTGAAGCCGTCCTTCCGCCTGTTCTGGCAGGGGGCGACGCATCCGCGCTGGGCCTTCGGCACCTGGTTCCGCACGCTGAAGAACCACGGGATGCCGTATTTCGAGAACATGGATGCCGGGCGCGGCCCGCCGATCCTCTCGCGCGACCTGGAACGCGCCTTCGGCGCGCGGGATGGGCTGGCCTGGGAGCACCTGGAACTGATCCGCCGGCGCTTCCAGGGCAAGCTGCTGATCAAGGGCGTGCTGCATCCCGACGACATCGTGCGCGCCAAGGCGATCGGGGTGGATGGCGTCATGGTGTCGAACCATGGCGGTCGGCAGCTCGATGGCGCGGTGTCCGGCCTGCGCATGCTGGAAGCCGCCTTGCAGGTCGCGGGCGACATGCCGGTCATCTATGACGGCGGCGTGCGGCGCGGCACCGATGTGATGAAGGCCTATGCGCTCGGCGCGGCCTTCGTCTTCGTCGGCCGGCCGATGCTGTGTGCGGCGGCTGTGCGCGGGCAGCCGGGTGTGGAGCGCGCGATCGACCTGCTGCAGGAGGAAGTGCATCGGGACCTCGCGCTGATCGGGGCGAATACGATGGCCGAACTCGGGCCGCAGTTCCTGATGCGGGTGCCGCAGGCGGGCTGAGGATTTTGGCGGTCGTTCGTTGGTTTCGCGAGGCGTGCTGGCTGACCGCCGGACGCGCCTGGCTCTACGGCGGTATCCTGCTGACGGTTCCGGCCATCTATCTGTCGGCTGCGTTGGTGCGCGTCGTCGGGGCTGGCGCGGATGCCGAACCGAGCCTCGATTTCATGGCGTTCCATGCCGCGTCGAGCCTGGCCCTCGGGGGCGATCCGGCAGCGGCGTGGGACAGGCTGCGCCACGCCGCCGCGCAGGGTCTGTCGCCGGAGCAGGGGTACTTCCCCTTCCTGTACCCGCCGCCTTTCCTGCTGCTGTGCCTGCCGCTCGGCTTGCTGCCATATGCCTGGTCGTATCTTCTCTGGATCGTCGTGACGGCCGTGGCGTGCATCCTCGCACTCACGGCGTACCGTCCCGCACCTTGGCCGGTCGTCGCCGTGCTGTGTGTGCTGGCGCCGGCGAGCGTGCAGAATGTGGCGAATGGCCAGAACGCCTTCCTGACCACGGCGCTGTTCGCCCTCGTCGGGCTGCTGCTGGATCGTCGGCCCGGTGGTGCCGCGGCGGCGCTCGCGGTGCTGGCCTGCAAGCCTCAGCTTGGCCTGGCGGTGCTGCCCGGCCTGGCGGCCGCGCGTCGATGGCGTGTGATCCTCCTCGGTGGGCTCGCCGTGAGCATTCTTGTCGGCATCTCCTGGCTGGTCCTGGGTGCCGAGGCTTGGATGGCGTTCTTCGCCACCATGGGCACCGGGCCCGACGCGTTGCACAGCGGACAGGTGCCGCTGTGGCAGATGCAGAGTGTCCAGGCGACGCTCCGCGGCCTCGGCATGCCGCGCGTCGCAGCCTATGTCGTGCAAATCTGCGCCACGGCGGCCGCGACGGTGGCCATCGTCGTTGCGCTGCGCCCTCGCCCCGGAGGCCGGGCCGAGGTCGCCGCCATGGCCGCGGCCGCACCGCTGATGACGCCCTACGTCTTCGGCTATGATCTCACGCTGCTGCTGCTGCCGCTCGCCTGGATTCTGGCGGAAGCCCGCCGTGACGGCTTCCTGCCATGGGAAAAGCTGGGCCTTGCGCTCGCCTATGTGCTGCCGGGGGTGTCCATCGGATTTGTGTTGTTCGCCGGGGTCGGCATCGGCCCGGTTGCCGCGCTGCTGGTCTTCGGGCTGGTCATGCGGCGCATCCGGGTGTGCGGCGGCGCGGCGCGGTTGGGAGCAGATCGCGTCTGACCGGATTCAGTCGGGAGTGAGACGATACTCACTCAATCAGGGATTCAGCCGGCGAAGCGATCCGCCGGCCGCTTCAACCCAAGATTCTCTCGCAGCGTGCCGCCCTCATACTCGCGACGGAACAGCCCCCGGCGTTGCAATTCCGGGATCACCAGCCGGGTGAAGCGCTCCAGGCCGGTGGGCACCACGGGGGCGGCGATCATGAAGCCGTCGCAGCCCTTTCCACGATACCAGGCCTCCATCACATCGGCGACCTGGATCGGGTCGCCCTTGAACATGTTGCCGGCCATCTGCGGCAGGATGCGGCGATAGGTCTGGCGCACCGTCAGCCCCTGTTCCTGGGCGACCCGCACGATGGCGCGGCCGATGCCGGTATGGCCGACATGCTCCCCGGGGAAGTCGGGCATCGGTCCGTCGAGCGGGTAGTCCTTCATGCTTCGGCCAAGCATCTTCGACAGGTAGTCCACGCCGACCGCTGGCGGCACCAGATCATCCAGCGCGCCGGCGAGGTCCTCGGCTTCCTGCGCCGTCTCGCCGACGAAGATCGTCACGCCGCTCAGGATCTTCAGGTCGTCCGCCGTGCGGCCATATGCGGCGAGCCGCCCCTTCACATCGGCATACAGCGCCTGCGCTGCGGGCAGCGTCGCCTCGATGGCGAAGATGCAGTCGGCGTGGCGGGCCGAAAGTTCCTTGCCCGCCTCCGATTGCCCGGCCGAGAACACAACCGGATGGCCCTGCGGCGGCCGCGGCGCGTTGAGCGGACCAGCCACCTGGAAATGCGTCCCCTTGTGGTGCAACAGCCGGACCTTGTCGGGATGCAGGAAGCGGCCTGCGGCCTTGTCTTGCGGAAAGGCGTCGTCGGCCCAGGAATCCCAAAGCCCCTTCACGACATCGGCGAATTCATTGGCGCGCTCGTAGCGCGTGTCGCGCCCGACATGTTCGGGATGGGAGAAGTTCAGCGCGTCGCCGGGATTGGAGGTCGTGACGAGGTTCCACCCGGCACGGCCGCCACTGATGTGATCCAACGAGGCGAACCGCCGCGCGACAAGGAAGGGCTCGTCATAGGTTGTCGTGGTGGTTGCCACCAGGCCGATGTGGCGCGTCGCCATCGCCAGCGCCGACAGCAGCGTCACCGGCTCGAACACGCCCGGTCGGTCAGAGGGGGATGTGGCGGCGAACAGGTCCGGCTTGTCGATGTTGCGCACGCCATTGCCATCGGCGAGGAACAGCAGGTCCATCTTGCCCGCCTCGGCGATCTGCGCGAGGCGCACGGCATTCGCGATATTCGCCGCCGGCCGGTCCCAGGCATCGGGATGGCGCCATTCGCCCACATGGCTGCCCTGGGCATTGGCGTTGGCGGCGAGGATCATCGGCATCGGCAGGCTTCCGTCGAAAGGGCACGCAAAGGCTGCTTGCAATGCGGCGGGCTGTCCAGCATTTTGAATTCAATTTTGCCATGACCCACGCTCCCTACCTCGAACTGCCCGAAGCGCGCCCCGGGGCTCAGGACGCCCATGCGTCACTGCCGGCCTTCGTCGCCGAGCGGCTGCGCGAGGCGATCCTGTCCGGCACCATCCCACCCGAGGCGCTGCTGCGGCAGGAGGACATCGCGATGCGCCTCGGCGTGTCCCGCCCGCCTGTGCGCGAAGCGCTGCGGCAGTTGGAAGCCGAGGGGCTGGCCCTGTCGCGCCCACGCCGCGGCTATGTCGTCGCCGCGCTCGATCCCGGGGACATCGCCGAGATCTTCGAGATCCGCGCGCTGTTCGAGGAACGCATCGGCCAGGCCGCCGCCCGGCACAGGACCGCCGCCGATATCGCCGCGCTGGAGGCCGAGGTCGCTGCCATGGAGGCGCTACCCGCCGGCACGCCGGAAGGCGGGCGTGATTTCGGCCTGCACAACCGCCGTTTCCACGACCGTATCCGCGCGGCCAGCGGGCGCCGCGTGATGGGCGAACTGCTCGGCGTGCTGGCCAATCGGGTGGAGCGCTACATCCGCCTCGGCGGGCAGATCGCCAACAGCCGGGAGCAGGTGAACCGCGAACACCGGGACATCCTCGCCGCCCTCAGGGAAGGCGATGGCGATCGGCTGGCCCTGCTGCTGCGGCTCCATGTGCATGATGCCGGGGCGCGGCTGCTGCGGTCGCTGCGCGATCGGTAGGGCGGCGGGCCTTGGCCGGCGCTGCCCGCCCTCCCGCCCATCGATTGTGCGGGCGTCGTCACGACCCTGGCGCGGCCTGCGGCATCGCTTCTCGATCTGCGCCGGCACGGTGTCGCGTCGGGCCCGGCGATCACGACGCGGCCGGGCAGTTGTAAATTGAATTCAAATCGGCTGGTATCGTCCCGAGCGCCGCCCGTCACGACCCTGCCGGCAACGACCGGCCCATGAATTTCCTGCCGGAGCCTCGACATGACCCGCATCACCCGCCGCCAGGCCATCGGATTTTCCGCGACGATTGGGCTCGCGCGGCCGGCCCTCGCGCAGAACGCCTACCCGTCACGCGCGATCCGCGTGATCGTTCCCTTCGCACCGGGCGGCACCACCGACCTGATGACGCGCCTGGTGGCCGACAATCTCGGCGCGCCGCTGGGCCAGCAGGTGGTGGTCGAAAACCGCGCCGGGGCCTTCGGCGTGATCGGTGCGGATGCCGTCGCCAAGGCCGCCCCCGATGGCTACACGCTGCTCGCCGGTTCGCCGGGGCCGATGGCGGTGAACGGGCATGTCTATCGCAACCTGCCCTACGACCCGGCCCGCGACCTGTGCGGCGTCTGCATGGTGGCGAACATCCCCTATGTCATGGCGGTGCCGGCCTCGCTGGGCATCACGACGGTCCAGCAATTCATCGAGCGCGCCCGCGCCCGGCCCGGCAGCCTGAACTTCGCCACCTCCGGCATGGCATCGCGCCTGACGGTCGAGATGTTCCGCGCCATGGCTGGCGGGCTGGAACTCGAGATGGTGCAGTATCGCGGCGGCGCGCCGGCACGCACCGACCTGCTGGCCGGACGCATCCAACTGGTGATCGAACAGGTGCCCTCCTTCCTGGAGGATTTCCGCGCGGGCAGCCTGGTCCCCCTCGCCGTGGGCACCAAGCAGCGCTTTTCCCTGCTGCCCAACGTGCCGACGATGGAGGAGGCGGGCCTGCCGGGCTACGAGGCCAATGCCTGGATGGGCTATGGCGCCCCCGCCGGCACGCCGATCGAGATCCGCCGCCGCCTGGCCACCGAGATCGACCGCATCGTGAAGACGCCGGCCGTGCAGGAGCGTCTGGCGTCGTGGGGGTCGGACCCGCTCGGCGGCACGCCGGAGGATATGGACCGCATGCTCGCCGAGGATCGCGCGCGCTGGGGCCGCGTGGTGCAGATGGCGGGGATCGAGAAGGAGTAGCCGCCTCCTCATCACAGTCGCGTGTGCCGCCGGGCCGATCGGCGGGCACCGGCGTTGTCCTCCCGGCGTGCCCTGAATCGACGGGGTGCCCGCGAGGTCACGATGCGACGCAGGATAGCGAAATGGATCGTCGGCGGCTGTGTGGTCGCCATGCTGCTCGTCGGCGGGGCGGCCGGTGCCGCTTGGCTCGCGGCACGCCCCGTGGCGCAGGCCCGCCTTTCGGTCATGCTTGGCCGGCCTGTCACGATCGGGTCGATCTCCATCGCGCCATCGTTTGGTCTGACACGCATCACAGTGCAGGACGTCCGGCTCGCCAACCCCGAGGGCTGGCCGGGCGATCCGCCTTTCGCGCGCGCCGCACGCGTGACCCTCGACCTGGATGTCGCGGAGACGCGCCGCACCGGCGCTCTCATCCTGCCGTCGGTCACGGTGGAAGGCCCTGTCATCACCGCCCTTTCGCGCGGCGAGGGCGACAACAACTATACCCTGGCCTTGCCGTCGCCGCAGGGGGAACCGGTCGGTGAAGCGTCGCCGCCAGCCTCCCGCCTGCGCATCGGCGCGCTGCGTGTGGTCGGCGGTCTGGCGCATGTCGCCATCAACCATCTCAGGGCCGATTTCGAGGTCGCCTTCGAGACGCGCGACGACGCCTCCGGTGCCCCGATGATCGTCGCCGAAGCGCGCGGCACCTATGCGGCGCAGCCCCTCACGGCCACCATGACCGGCGGCGCGCTGCTGGCGTTGGGCGAGGCAACCGTGCCCTGGCCCGTCGATCTGACGCTGGTGAACGGCCCGACCCGTGGTCACCTGACCGGGACATTGCGCGACGTGCTCGCCCTGGCCGGCGCGGATCTGACGCTTGAACTCGCTGGCCCGGACATGGCGCTGCTCACCCCGTTGACCGGCGTGCCGATCCCGCAGACGCCGCGCTACCAGGTGAAGGGGAAGCTCAGCTACGCCGAAGCCCGCTTCCGCTTCACCGAGATTGCCGGCCGTGTTGGCAACAGCGACCTCGGCGGGGCCATCACCATCGACCCGCGCGGCACGCGGCCCGACGTGACGGCCGACCTGCAGTCACGCCGTGTCGATCTTGCCGACCTGACCGGATTCATCGGCGGGCGGCCCGGCCGCGGCACGCCGACGCGGCAGGCGCAGCAAGGCTCCCGCGTGCTGCCGGACGCGCCGGTCAACATCCCGAAGCTGGAAGCCGCGAATGTGCACCTGACCTATGCGGCGCGGCAGGTCGTCGGCGGCTCGGCGCCGGTGGATAATCTACGCGCGCAGCTCGAACTTATCGACGGCGTCATCACGTTGCGCCCCGTCGCCTTCGGCGTCGGGCGCGGCGAGGTGACCGCGAACCTTGTGCTGACCCCGGTCGAGGGCGAGGCGCTGCATATGCAAGGCGAGATCGATTTCCGGCGCGTCGATATCTCCCGCATCATGCGCTTCGTCGGCTCCGAGGGCGGCGGCGCGCTGACCGGGCGGGCCAGGATCGACGCGACCGGTCGGTCCACGGCGGAACTGCTGGCCCGCGGTGACGGATCGCTAATCCTCGTGACCAGCGGCGGCAATCTCTCTGCCGTCCTGGTGGACCTGTCCGGGTTGCGGCTCGGCAATGCGATCTTCTCCGCACTCGGCCTGCCGTCCCGCACGCGGATCGAATGCTTCGTTGGTGACTTCACGCTGCAGCGCGGCGTGCTGCGGCCCCGCGTGCTGCTGCTGGAGACGGCGGATGCGCTGCTCAGCGGGGAAGGCGCCATCAGGCTCGACCAGGAGAGGCTGGACATGCGCGTGCGCAGCCAGGCGAAGCGCCTCACCGTCGCGGCGCTGCCGACCGACCTGCTGGTGACCGGCACGCTGCGTGATCCGGTCGTGCAGCCGGAGATCGTGGAACTCGGCATCCGCGGCGGGATCGCCGCGGCGCTCGGCTTCGTCTCCGTGCCGCTGGCGATCCTGCCGACCATCGAACTCGGCATCGGCGACGACACACGCTGCAACGACACGCTGCGACGCGCCCAGGGCGGACGGCGCGGCGGCTAGGGCTTGGACGGGTATCGCAGCAAAACCCGGGCTGCGCGCCATCGTGCGCCTTTGCATATCCTGGTCAGGATCAGGTCCTTGACCGCGGATAGCCTCCGGCTGTGGCGCAGCCATCCGCTGGCCTTACGCTGCCACGACCCCAGCCACCGGCGAGCGCCGCGCTTCCGACGCCCATCGGCCTTCAGGCGCCGAGCGCCTTCGCATTGTCCGCCCCGAGGCGCGGCGCACCGCCCCGCATGCGTGGCCGTTCTCCGTCGAAGGACAGCGGCATGGCGACCAGGGAGAAATCCTCCCCCGGCACTGGCTGCACCATCTCCATCGCCTGCACCTGCGGTTCCGCCAGCACTTCAGGAATCGCGTTCACCGGCGCGCAAGGCACGCCGATGCGCTGTAGCCGGTCGAGCCATTCGACGCGCTTCACCGCGCCCATCAGCGCGGCGATCATCGGCAGCAATTCGCCATGATTGGCCAGCCGCGCGCGATTGGTCGCGAAGCGCGGATCCTCAGACCATTCGGGATGGCCGAGTTCCGCCGCGAAACGCCGGAACAGCCGGTCATTGCCGCAGCACACCAGGATCGGCCCATCCGCCGTATCGAAGGATTGATACGGCACCAGGTTCGGGTGACCCGAGGCGTGGCGTTCCCCTACCTTGCCGGTGTTGACATAGCCGCTGATCTTCTGCCCGGCCCAGAGCAGCGCGGTCTCCAGCAGCGACGTGTTCACCACCCCGCCGCGCCCCGTCCGGTGCCGCCTCTCCAGCATCGCCAGCGCGCCGAGCACGGTCCACATGCCCGTTCCCTGGTCCACCACCGAGGCCCCCATGCGGACCGGTGGGCCGCCCGGCTCTCCGGTGATCGACGACAACCCGCCGAAGGCCTGCAGCAGCGGCTCATAGCCGGGCCGCAGCTTCTCCGGCCCGACATGGCCGAAGGCGCCCATGGCGCAATAGATCAGCTGCGGATGCCGTGCCGTGACCTCCTCCGGACCGATGCCGAGGCTCTCCGCCACGCCGGGGCGGAGGTTGTGCAGCATGATGTCGGCATCGGCGAGCAGCGCATGCAGCGCCGCCACGCCCTCGGCCGATTTCAGGTCGAGCGTCACCGACTGCTTGCCGCGGTTGAACTCGTGGAAGTTCAGCGCGTCCCCATGGCGGAAGGCCGGGCCCATCTGGCGGGCGTCGTCGCCGCCATCGGGTTTCTCGACCTTGATCACCTCGGCGCCGAGATCGGCGAAGATCGCCCCGGCGAAGGGCCCGGACAGCACCTGTCCGAGTTCGATGACGCGCAGCCCGGCGAGCACACCCTCGGTCATTGCAACTCGATCCCCGCGGCGGTGACGATGCGCTTCCATTTGTCGATCTCGGCCGCCTGGAAGGTGGCGAGGTCGTCCGGCGAGCCCGGCCGCAGCATCGTGCCGGTGGCTGTCAGGCGTTCGGCGACCGATGGGCGCGCCATGATCTCGTTGATCAGGCGGTTCATGCGGGTCACGATCGGCGCCGGCGTTCCAGCCGGGCCATAGACCGCGGTCCAGGACAGCATCTCATAGCCCTGGAAGCCCTGTTCCTCGACGGTGGGAACATCCGGCAGGATCGAGGTGCGCTCGCGGCTGGTGACGCCGATGGCCCGCACGCGCCCCTCCCGCGCATGGGGTGCGGAGGTGGTCGCATCGACGAACATCACCTGCGCCACGCCGCTGATCACATCGGTGATGCCGAGCGGGTTCGACCGGTAGGTGACATTGACCATGTCCACCCCGGCCATCGACTTGAACATCTCCCCCGCGACGCGGGAGGAAGCGGAGCCGGAGGCGAAGTTCAGCCGCCCCGGATTGGCCCGCCCATAGGCCACCAGGTCCTGCATGGTGCGGATCGGCAGGTCGTTGTTTACCACCACCAGCAGCACGCCCAGGCCGATCAGCGCGACCGGCGAGAAATCCGCCACGGGGTCATAGGGCAGGCGGCGGAACAGCGCCGGGTTGGACCCATGCGTGGTGTTCGCGGTGAACAGGAAGGTGTAGCCATCGGGCCGCGCGCGGGCGACCGCCTCGGACGCGATGAAGCCGTTCGCGCCGCCGCGATTGTCGACCACGACCGGCTGGCCAAGTTCGACCTGCAGCGCCTCGGCGAAGATGCGCGCATTCACGTCCGTGCCGCTGCCGGCGGGGAAGGCGACGATGAAGCGGACCGGCCGGTCCGGCCAAGTGCCTTGCGCAGAGGCCAGGCGGGGCAGGGCGGGCGTGGTGGCGATCGCCGCAAGGGCGGCACGCCGACCGATCGGTCGGATCATGGATACTTCCTCCGGACAGGCGCCCTCTGGCGGGGCGGATGCTGCGGCGACATACTGGGTGGCGAAGCAACAGCGTCCATGCAGCGACGCGCCACGTCAATCGGCGCCGCCCGCATGGCAGGGGAAACGCCATGTCCGACCTGCCGAAGCACGTCCTGTTCCATGAGGAAGGCCCGCGCGAAGGCTTCCAGATCGAGCGCGGCAGCTTCCCGCTCGCCGACCGCGCCGCACTGGTCGATGCGTTGTCGGAGACGGGGCTGGAGGAGATCCAGGTGTCGTCCTTCGTCTCGCCCAAGGCGGTGCCGCAGATGGCCGATGCGGAAGCATTGTTCGCCGCCATCAAGCGCAAGCCGGGCGTGCGCTACGACGCCGTGTGGCTGAACGAACGCGGCTACGACCGCGCCCGTGCGGTGCCCGGCGTGCACATCACCGGGCGGATCGCGCTCTATGCCTCCGACGCCTTCGCCATGCGCAACAACAACTGCACCGCGGCGGAGATGCGCGGCCGGGTGAATGACTGGCTGGACCGCTATGCGGCCGATGGC
Source organism: Roseomonas sp. CAU 1739 (assembly GCF_039839775.1). Classification (NCBI taxonomy): domain Bacteria; kingdom Pseudomonadati; phylum Pseudomonadota; class Alphaproteobacteria; order Acetobacterales; family Roseomonadaceae; genus Roseomonas; species Roseomonas sp. CAU 1739. The sequence continues at coordinate 46,674 of NZ_JBDOQQ010000021.1, read as the reverse complement.
GTGACGATGGAACGCGCCCTGGTCATGGCCGCCTTCGGCTGCAATTTCGAGGGCGAGGTGGCACCGGAACGCGCGGTGGCCGAGCTGGTCTGGGCCTGGAAGACCTGCCAGGCGCGCGGCATGGCGCCGCCGCGGCTTTACCTGGCCGATACCATGGGCTGGGCCAACCCGCAGGCGATCCGCCGTGCCATCGGGCTGCTGCGCAACGCGGTGCCGGAGGCCGAGGTCGGCCTGCACCTGCATGACACGCGCGGCCTCGGCCCGGCCAATGTGCTGGCCGCGCTGGAAATGGGCGTGTCCCACTTCGACAGTTCGGTCGCCGGCCTGGGCGGCTGCCCTTTTGCCGGGCATGGCGACAGCCGCGGCGCGGGCAATATCTGCACGGAGGACATGGTCTTCCTGTGCCACGAAATGGGCATCGAGACCGGCGTGAACCTCGAGGCGCTGATCGAGGCGGCACGCCTCGCCGAGAGGATCATCGGCCGGCCGCTGTCGGGGCGGCTGATGCATGCGGGATCGCTCGGCGCCTATCGCCAGCGCCGGGTGGCGGCCTGAACCTCGCCGCCGGCAGCCGATGCCGTCGCCGGCATGATGGTGCCAGCGACGGGAGTGCAGAGCGCGCTGCGGCAGGCCGTATCGGCTATTTCAGGGAGGCGAGATAGGCCATCAGGTCGTTGACCTGCGTTTCGTTGCGGATCCCGGGGAACGACATGCTGCCGCGCGGCAGCACGGCCTTGGGATTGGTGACGTAGGCGCGCAGCCGATCCTCGGTCCAGGTGGTGCCCCCGGTGGCGAATTCCCGCATGTTCGGGGAGTAGCGGAAGCCATCGATGTTGCCGGCCGGGCGACCGACTATCCCGAACAGGTTGGGGCCGACGCCGTTGCGCCCGCCCTGGTCCGCCGTATGGCAGGCCCGGCACTGGTTGAATACGCGCTGGCCGGCCGCCGCGTCGCCACCTTCGGCAAAAGCCATGGCCGGTACCGAGGCCAGGACCGCCGCCAGCATCATCCGTCGCATCCGAGACTCCTTCCCACGGGGATCGTCAGCGCCCTGGCCGGTGCTGCCGGAGTGCGCAGGATCCGACTTAGCCCGATCCTGCGATCTGGCAAGCCTGTGCCCGACGGGGACGGGCAGCGCGGTGAAGCCCGTCTCGGTGGGAGGGTGAAAGTCATGCCAGGCGGTGCTTTGCCGATGCCGGCCTTGATCTGCGTCAAGGCGTGACGGCGTGCGCTTGTGGGAATTGGCATCGCGTGGTCTCACCCGTGGGAACTGGTATTTGCGTCGTGCCGCGCGCGGCATCGGGAATGCCGCAATGTCTTCGCGCCTGCTGGCCCCCGCCATGGCGCAGCGTCTGGTCCTGGGAGTTCAGGGATGGACTACGAGGCTTTTTTCCGCAGCCATCTCGACAACCTGCGTCGGGAGGGCCGGTACCGTGTCTTCGCCGATATCGAGCGACAGGCGGGGCAATACCCGCGCGCCATCCGTCACGACGCCGGCACGACGCGCGAGGTGACCGTTTGGTGTTCCAATGACTATCTCGGCATGGGCCAGCACCCGAAGGTCCTGGCGGCGATGCATGAGGCGCTCGACCGCTACGGCGCAGGGGCGGGGGGCACGCGCAACATCTCCGGCACGAACCATGAACACGTGCTGCTGGAATGCGCGCTCGCCGCGCTGCACGGCACCGAGGCGGCGCTGCTGTTCAATTCCGGCTACATGTCGAACTGGGCTTCGCTGTCCACACTGGCGTCGCGGTTGCCTGGCTGCGTGATCGTCTCGGATGAAATGAACCATGCCTCGATGATCGAGGGCATGCGCCATTCCCGTGCCGAGCGCCGGGTGTTCCGCCACAACGACCTGGCCGATCTGCGCCGCGTGCTGGCCGAACTCGACTCCGCCGCGCCGAAGCTGGTCGCCTTCGAGAGCGTCTATTCCATGGATGGCGACATCGCGCCCATCGCGCAGATCTGCGACGTGGCCGATGAGTTCGGTGCCATGACCTATTGCGATGAGGTCCACGGCGTCGGCCTGTATGGAGCGACCGGCGGCGGCGTGACCGAACGCGACGGCGTGGCGTCGCGCCTGACGGTGATCGAGGGCACGCTCGCCAAGGCGTTCGGCGTGATCGGCGGCTATATCGCCGGCTCCGCCGCGATGGTCGATTTCGTGCGCTCCCATGCCTCCGGTTTCATATTCTCGACAGCGCTGCCGCCGGCGGTCGCCGCCGGCGCGCGCGCGGCGATCGAGCATCTGCGCGACAGCGGCACGGAACGCGACCGCCTGCACGAACGCGCGGCGACGTTGCGCCGGCGGCTCGATGCGGCGGGCGTGCCGCATCTGGCCAATGCCAGCCATATCGTCCCGGTCATGGTCCATGACCCTGTCCTGTGCAGGACCATCAGCGACATCCTGCTCGACGAGCACGGCATCTATGTCCAGCCGATCAACTACCCGACCGTACCGCGCGGCACGGAACGCCTGCGCATCACGCCATCGCCGGTGCACACCGATGCCGACATGGACCGGCTGGTGGCGGCGCTGGAAAGCGTCTGGGCGCGCTTCAGCCTGCGCCGAGCGGCGTGACGACCCGCCGGGTCCGACGCTTCCGGCCATGACGCGGCGGTGCCCGGGGCGGGCGGCGTTTGGTCGCGCCCACGCAAACCGCCCCGGGATCGCGTCGGTGCCGGCACGCTCATCCGCCAGCACAGGGCTGGCGGGCGGACATCCGGCCTACGACACCACCACCTTGCGATAGAGATGCCACGTCGCATGGCCGAGCACCGGCATCACCAGCGCCAGTCCCACGAATAGCGGCAGGCAGCCCAGCAGCAGGCCCGCCGCGACAACCAGCCCCCATGCGGCCATCGGAACGGGGTTGGCGGCGACGGCGCGCAGCGAGGTCCGCATCGCGGTCACCGGCCCGACCTCCCGGTCCAGGATCATCGGGAAGGCCACCACGGTCAGCGAGAGGACCACGACGGCGAAGATGAAGCCCACGGCATTGCCCAGCACGATCAGCGACCAGCCTTCCCGCGTGTCCACCAGGTCGCGCAGCAGGGCGCCGAGGGTCGCATGCGGGTGGCCCGCGAAGGTCGCCTGGTAGACCAGGTGGGCAGCGAAGATCCACAGCAGGAAGATGGCCAGCAGCAGCACGCCGAGCGCGGCCGCGGACAGGATCGCCGGCGAGCGGAAGACCCGGAGCCCATCGAGCCAGGATGTCTGGCGCCCCATCTCGCGCTGGCGGCTGATCTCATAGAGACCGATGGCCGCGACCGGACCCATCAGGGACAGGCCGGCGATCAGCGGGAAGATCAGGTAGACCAGGTCGCCGCCCCAGGCCGCGCGCGCCGCGATCATGCCGATGATGGGGTAGATCAGCGCGAGGAAGAACAATTGCGTTGGCGTCGCGAGGAAGTCGTCGATGCCGCGCGACAGCGCGTCCCGCAGATCCGGCAGACCAATGCGGCGGATCGCGGGGATGTCGGATATGTCGGCGAGGCCGACATGCGGCATGGTCTGTGCCATGGTGATCCTCCCTTCCGATGCGCGATGGGAAGCCAGGCGGGCAGGCGCCGCGTGGGCCTCTGCGCCCCATCGACGTGGTGCGGGTTCGGATCGAAGCAACATCATTTCTTGGTGATGCTGCGGGTGCGTGGCGTCACCCGGCCAGGGGCGGGCGTCCACGGATGAAGTCCGACCCTCGCTCGGCGATCATCATCGTCGTCGCATAAGTGTTGGAGGAGGTCATCGACGGCATGACCGAGGCGTCGATCACCCGCAGCGCCTCCAGCCTGTGCACCTGCAGCCGGTCGTTCACCACCGAGGTCGTGTCGGTCTCCGGCCCCATCCGGCAGGTGCCGATCAGGTGATAGGTGGTCGAGCCGTTCCGATAGGCGAAGTCGAGCAACTCATCGTCGCGCTCGACATTCATGCCGGGCAGCACTTCCTGCGCCAGCAGCGCCTGCATCTGCGGGGTGTTCAGCAGCCGCCGGATCAGCCGGATGCCGCCCAGGTGGACGCGGCGGTCCATCTCGTTGGACAGGTAGTTGGGCTGGATCTCGGGGTCGTCGAACACATCGGCGGTCTTGGCCCGCACCCAGCCGGTGCTCTCCGGGCGGTGCTGCCACGCGCCGGCGGTGCAGCCGGGGTAGTCGTCCAGCACATAGACCTTGCCCTCGGCATAGGAGCCAGGGGTGAAGACGCCCTGGAGGTCGGGCTCGTCGAGACCCTCGAAGGATTTCCAGAAGATATGCACATGCGACGGCGCGGTCGCCAGGATCGACGGCTTGCCCACCGCCCAGCGCGCCACCTGCTGTGCCAGCTTGAAGCCCTTGGCGAGCTGGTTGAGCGTCTCCACCCCGTCCTTCGCGCGCATCACGACGCGGGAGGCATAGTGGTCGCGGAAATTCTCGCCGACCGGCAATTCGTGGAACACCGGCACGCCGATCCGCGCCAGCGTCGAGGCCGGGCCGATGCCCGACACCTGCAAGAGCCGTGCAGTATTCGCCGTGCCCGCGGAAATGATCACCTCCCGTCGCGCGCGCACTTCGGCTGCGGCGCCGCCACGCTCGGTCTGGTAACGAACGCCGACCGCGCGCTTGCCCTCGAAGACTAGGCCGCAGGCCCGCGCATTGGTGCGCACCTCCAATTCCTGCCGCGCCATCGCCGGCTTGAGGAAGGCGCGGGCCGCGGAGACGCGCCAACCCTTCTGGATGCCGCGCTGGAAATAGCCGACGCCGGCCTGGTCGCCGCTGTTGTAATCCGGATTGCGCGGCAGGCCGGCGGCCACGCAGCCTTCCAGGAAGGCTTCCGACAACGGATGGATCCAGTCCATGTCGGTGACCGGCAGCCCGCCCTGCTTGCCGCGGCGGTCGTCGCGGCCGAAGCCGATGCGCTGTTCGGTCCGCATGTAGTAGGGCAGGCAGTCGTCATAGCCCCAGCCTCGATTGCCCCGCTGCGCCCAGGAATTCAGATCCCCCGGCTGGCCGCGATTGTAGATCATGCCGTTGACGGATGACGATCCGCCCAGCGTGCGCCCCTGCGTGGTCGCGATCGGGCGCCCGCCCGTCCGCTCGGTCGGTTCGGTCTTGAACTGCCAGGTGACCGCGGGATCGACCAGGGTCTTGATGAAGCCTGCCGGAATGTGGATCCACGGATTGCGGTCGGGCGGGCCGGCTTCCAGCACGCAGACGGTCACGCCGGGATCCTCGGTCAGTCGCGCGGCGAGGATGGATCCAGCGGCGCCGGCGCCCACGATGACGTAGTCGAAAGTGTCGGCCATGGCGGGGGATCGGCTCCTGTGGTTTCCTGCGCCGCTCAAGCCTAAGCGCGCCCGAGCCGCGCCGCCAGATCGCCAGTGGAGGAACCGCATGCCGAAAACCGCCCTCGTCGTCAGCGCCCATTCCGCCGATTTCGTCTGGCGCTGCGGCGGCGCCATCGCCCTGCATGCCGAGAGGGGCTGGCAGGTCACCGTGGTCTGCCTGTCCTATGGCGAGCGCGGCGAATCCGCCAAGCTGTGGCGCGTGCCGGGCATGACGCTGGACCGCGTGAAGGCGTCGCGTCACGCCGAGGCGAAGAAGGCCGCCGAGGTGCTGGGCGTGCACGAAATCCAGTTCTGGGACCTGGGCGACTACCCCATCACCCTGACGAACGATTCGCTATTCCGCCTCGTCGATGTGTATCGCGACATCCATCCGCATTTCGTCCTGACCCACTCGCGCGAGGACATCTACAACCGCGATCACCCTGCGGTGACGGATTTTGCCCAGCACGCGCGCATCACCGCGCAGGCGCATGGCCACAATCCGGGGCAGAAGGTGCTCGGCGCGCCGCCGGTCTTCCTGTTCGAACCGCACCAGCCTGAACAATGCAACTGGAAGCCGGACGTGCTGCTCGACATCGGCAATGTGTGGGCGAAGAAGCGCGCGGCGATCGAATGCATGGAGGGGCAGGAACACCTCTGGGAATACTACACGCGCGTCGCCCAGCAGCGCGGCGCACAGGCGGCGCGCAATTCCGACAAGATCATCAAATGGGGCGAGGGCTTCCAGTCCGTCTTCCCGCATGTGGTCGAGACGCTGGCATGACCTTCACCGCACCGCCCCGCCGCGCCGGCTGGATCGAACGGCCCGATGCGCGCATCCGCTATGAGGTGACCGGCTCAGGACCGGCCATCGTCTTCGCCCATGGCCTTGGCGGCTGCCTGTTCTCCTGGTGGCAGCAGGTGGCGCATTTCGCCACGCGGTATACCTGCGTGGCGTTTTCCCATCGCGGCTTCTTCCCCTCCACCGCGCCAGCGGGTGGGCCGGACCCCGCGGAATATGCCGGCGATGTCGCAGCGCTGGTTGATGAACTGAAGCTCGGCGACATCCGCATGGTCTGCCAGTCCATGGGTGGCTGGTCCGGCGTGGAATATGCGCTGCTGCGGCCCGGCCGGGTGAAGGCGCTGGTGATGGCGGCGACGACAGGGTCGCTCGACCCCCGGCAGATGCGTGAGCCTGAGCATTCGCGCCTTGCCGGCTGGAGCAGGGAGAGTGCGGAGGCGCGCAGCGCGCTGCTGTCGCGCAACATCCTGCCCGCGGGCGGCGCGCGCATGGCGGAGGACCAGCCGGCGCTGCACCAGCTCTACACCCACATCAACGGCCTGTCGCAGGGCTTCGACCGGGAGGCGGTGCGCGCGAAGCTGCATGCGGCACGCACGCGCGCGCCGGAATCCTTCGCCGCGGCGAACACCCCGGTGATGTTCGTGCCCTGCGAGGAGGATGTGGTGATCCCGCCCTTCGCCCCGCAGGCGATGGCGGCGGTGATCCCGAATGCGCGCGTCTCCCCGCTGCCCAAGGCCGGGCATTCCGGGCATTTCGAGCATGCGGCCGCCTTCAACGCGAAGGTTGATGCCTTCTTCGCGGAGGTCGGCGCATGACCCAGCGCGTTCTGACCGCGGCGATCGGCGAATACCCCCACACAGCCGCGTTGGCGGATACGCCCACGCTGCGGTTGGACCGTGCGACGATCAAGCCGATCAACATGGCCTTCGCGCCGATGGTGCGCGAATTGCGCTTCGATGTCTGCGAAATGGCTATCGCCACCTTCCTGATGGCGAAGGAGGCCGGGATCCCCATCACCCTGCTGCCGGCGGTGATGGCCGAACGCTACCAGGAAGGCGCGCTGGTCTGCCCGAAGGACAGCCCGATCCAGGGTCCTGCGGACCTGAAGGGCAAGCGTGTCGGCGTGCGCGCCTACAGCCAGACGACTGGGATGTGGCTGCGCGGCGTGCTGGCGGACAGCCACGGTGTCCCGCCGGACTCGATCCCCTGGACGACCTTCGAGGACGCCCATGTGCCGACCTTCCGCGACCCGCCCTTCGTGACGCGCGCGGCGCCGGGCAGCGACATCGCCGCGATGCTACGCGGCGGCGAGCTGGACGCCGCGATCTTCGGCTTCGAGGTGCCGGAGGGCATGCGCACTGTCTTCCCCGATCCCGCCGCCGCCGGGCGCGACTTCCAGGCGCGCTACGGCTTCAAGCCGGTGAACCACCTGGTGGTGGTGAAGTCGGAACTGGCGCGCGACGCGGCGGTGATGGATGGCCTGCGGCACATCTTCGCGGCATCGCTGACGACGCCCGATGCGCTGGCCCCGGCCATCGCGCTGGCCGGGCGGTTCTGCGCGGCGCAGGGGCTGATCAAGCAGCCCCTGACCACGGCGCAGGTCTGGTCCTAGGCGGCGGCCTGCGGCCCACGGACGAGGCGGCCGGGCAGCGCCCCGGTCGCCTCCCCCTCGCGATAGGTCACGGCGCCGGACAGCAGCGTCGCGACATAGCCTTCCGCCTTCTGCACCAGCCGCTTGCCGCCGGCCGGCAGGTCGTAATGCATCTCCGGCGCGCGCATCCGCAGCCGCGCGAAGTCGATGACGTTGATGTCGGCCTTGCGCCCAGCGGCGATCACGCCGCGATCCGCGAGGCCCATTGCCGCGGCATTGTCGCGGCTGATGCGCTTGACCGCCTGCTCGATCGGCAGCTTCGGCCCGCGCTGCCGGTCGCGCGCCCAATGCACCAGCATATGCGTCATGCAGGACGCATCGCAGATGTAGCCGACATGCGCGCCGCCATCGCCGAGGCCCATCAGCGTGTGCGGATGCATCATCATCTCGCGGATCGCGGCAAGGTCGCCATCCGCGTAGTTCAGCAGCGGGCGGTTGAGGATGGCGCGCCCGTCGCGTTCCAGCATCAGGTCGTAGCACAGCGCCTCGGCCGTCATGCCGCGCGCGGCCGCCATGGCGGCGACGGAGCGCTCCGGCGGTGGTTCGTAGTCGGGCGGGTCGCCGAGCGGGAAGATCTTGTCCCAATTGTTCAGCCGCACCTTCAGCCCGGCATCGTCGGTCGGCTCGGCCAGGATGCGCGCCCGCCGTGCCGGGTCGCGCAGCGCGGCGATGCGGTCCGGCAGCGGCAGATGCGCGACCTCGCGATAGGAGGCACGTGTCAGGAAGGGATGCTGCGACAATTCGAAGCCGAACATCAACCCGACCGGGCGGCCCATCACCTGGCCGAACATCGGCACGCCGGCGGCATTGGCTTCCTCGACGCGGTCGAGCAGCCAGCGCCAGAAGCCCGGCTTGGATTCTCGCTGCAACAACGAAAACGTCAGCGGCCGCCCCGCCACCGCCGCGACGCGACGCAGACGGGCGAATTCCTCCTCGGCCGGATCGTCGAAGTCGGAGATCACCTGCAGCCAGCCGGAACCGTGTGCGCGCAGTGTGCGGGCCAGCGCCTCCAATTCAGCTTCCGGCGCGCCCAGCGTCGGGATGTGCCGCCCGTCCAGCGTGCGATGCGCCAGCGCGCGCGACGTGGAAATCCCGACCGCGCCTGCGGCCAATCCCTCGGCGGCCAGTCGTGCCATCTCGGCGCATTCGGCCGGCGTCGCTTCCGCATGCGCCTCGGCGCGCTCGCCCATCACATGCACGCGCAGCGGCGCATGGGTGACCATGGCCGCGATGTCGGTGTCGTAGCGGCGCGACCCGAGGAAATCCATGTAGTCGGGGAAGGATTCCCACGTCCACGGCAGGCCCTCGGTCAGCACCACCTCGGGCAGGTCCTCGACGCCCTCCATCAGCTTTACCAGCATGTCGCGCCGTTCCGGCCGGCAGGGCGCGAAGCCGACGCCACAATTGCCGATCAGCGCGGTGGTGACGCCATTGATCGAGGAAGAAATCAACCGCTCCGACCACGATGCCTGCGCATCGTAATGCGTGTGGATATCGACGAAGCCGGGCGTCACCAACAGGCCCTTCGCGTCGATCTCCTCTACGCCGCGTTCGCCGACCGTTCCGACCGCGACGATGCGCGCGCCGCTGATCGCGACATCGGCTTCGAAGGGCGCCGCACCGGTGCCATCGACCACCGTGCCGCCGCGGATCACCAGGTCATGCATGCGTGCCTCCCGTTCAGACCGACAGGACGATCTTACCGAAATGCCTGTTGGCCTTCATGTGCGCCAGCGCCTCGACGACATCGGCCAGCGGGAAGACCTTGTCGATCGGGATGCTGAATCGGCCCTGTTCCACCGCGTCCCACAGGTCGCGGCGCATCGCGGCGTATTCGGCGCGGATCTCGTCGCGCGACCGCGTGCGGTGGGTGACGCCGATATAGGCGATGCGCCGCGTCGCATGGGTGTCGAAGTCGAATTCACCCTTCGCGCCACCGAGCCGTCCGACATTGACGATGCGCCCCAGGATTGCCGTGCAGCGCATTGCCGCGTTGATTGTTGCCGCACTCACCTGGTCCACCACCAGGTTCACGCCGCGGCCATCGGTCGCCGCCAGTACCTGCCTGTCCCAATCCGCGTCGCGCGTGTTCACCGCGACATCGGCGCCGAATTCCATCAGGCGCGCCCGCCGCGCCGCATCGGTCGAGGTGCCCACCACTAGCGACGCGCCCATGAACTTCGCGATCTGCATGCCCATGATGCCGACGCCCGACGACGCGCCGAGGATCATCACGCTCTCACCCTTCGCCAGCCGCCCATTCATCACGATGGCGTCGTGCATAGTGGCGAGTGCGACCGGCAGCGTCGCCGCTTCCTCCCAGGATAGGTTGCGGTCGGGCACTTTCTGGACGCGATGACTGTCGGCGATGGCGTACTCGGCGTAGCCGCCCGCACCCGAGCAGGTCACGCGATCACCCGGCTTCACGTCCTTCACCGCGCTGCCGACCGCGGCGACCTCGCCGGCGAAATCCAGCCCCAGGATCGTCCCCGCACCGCCCATCGCGCCATGCGACCCGCCGGCCGCGACGCCGAGGTCGGCGCGGTTCAGCGTCGCGGCGCGGACGCGGACCAGCACCTCCTCCGGTCCCGGCACCGGGCGCGGCACGTCCTGCACCCGCACGCCATCGGTCGTGACAACCGCCGCCAGCATCGTATCCGTCATGTCCGTTTCATCCCCTGGCCCCTTGCAGGCCCTGCACCCGGATGAGGCCGTCCGGCACCAAGCGCAAGCCCTGGATCGACGCACCCACGCCGTGCAGCGTCAAGGGCTGCCACAGGTTGATATAGGGCCGGTCCGCCAGGTATTGCCGCGCCGCGCGGTCATAGGCCGCGGCGCGCACCGCCGTATCCACGCTGCGCCGTGCTTCCGTCAGCGCCGCATCGACGTCGCGGTTGCAGTAGCGCCCGCCATTCAGCGGAACGCCGCAGGCGTAGAAGGCGAACAGGTTGCCGTCGAGATCGACGCGGCCGGACCACTGGATGATCAGCGCCTCGAAATCCCCGGCGGTCCATTGGTTCAGCAGCGTCGCCGTCTCGATCAGCTGGATCTCGATGTCGAAGCCGGCCTCGGCGGCCATGGCCTGGATCACCTCGGAGGCCTGCAGGTAGTCGGTGGTGTTGGGCACGGAGAATTTCACCCGCACGCGCTGGTGGCCGGCTTCGCGCAGCAGGGCGCGGGCGCGAGCGACGTCGCGCTGCGGCATCGGGACGGAGCGCGCATAGAAGGGATGGTCCGGCGGCACCGCCTGGTTGGCGGGAACCCACAGCCCCTCGAAGGCGACGTTGACCAGCGCCTGGCGGTCGATGGCGAGTTCCAGCGCCTCCCGCACCCGCGCATCCTGGCCGAGCGGCGTCTGCGCCCGTGCGCCGTTGGCGACATTGATGGCGAGGTAGAAGGTCGCCAGCGACGGCGCCTGTGCGATGCGCACCCGCTGGTCACGCCGGACGTCGCCGACGTCGGAGGGGCTGACGCGCTCGATGATGTCGAGCGCGCCGGCGCGCAGGTTCGCCAGCCGCACCGTCGCATCCGGGATCGGCCGATAGGTGACGCGATCCACATGGATATTGGCACCGTCCCAGTATCCGTCGAAGCGTTCCAACTCCATGCGGTCCTGGGCGATGCGCCGCGTCAGGCGGAAGGGCCCGGCGCAGGCGGGCTCGCGCTGGAAATCCGCGCCGGTGACCCGCGCCTGGCGTGGCGAGACCAGCATGCCCGCGCGATCCGCCAACGCGGCCAGCAGCGGCGCGAAGGGCTCCGACAGCCGGATGGTGACCTCCAGCGGGCCGGTCGCGACCACCTCGGTCACCGGCCCCATCTCCGCCTTGCGGGTCGATCCGGGCGTGTCGAGGTGGCGGCGCAGGCCAATGGCCGCGGCCTCGCCGGTCAGGGGTTCGCCATCGTGGAAGCGCACGCCCTCGCGCAGGGTGAACACTAGGGCCTTCCCGTCATCCGCCCAGCGCCAAGCGGTGGCGAGCTGGGGGATGATGTCCAGCCGTTCGTTGATGTCCACCAGCTTGTCGCACATGGCGGCGAAGACTTGGCGGCCGGCGACGGTGCGCGACAGCGTCGGGTCCAGCACGTCAGGGTCGGAATTCAGCCCGATGCGCAGATGCTGTGCCGCGGCGGGTTGGGCGAGGCAGGCGAGCAGCGGCAGCAGGGCGGCAAGGCGTCGCATGTTGCGGGTTCCCGATTACCGTTTCTGCGATCAAGTCTCGCCCCGGGGTGGGAAGCGCGCAATGGAGCCTGCGTGACGCGCGAGCCCGGCGCTGCATTGCGTCCGATCCGATCGTCGTGGCGCTTCCGCTGCCAAGCATAGGCCGCCATATCCGTCCGTTCGCACGTCCATACTTGTCGAAGGGACGCTACCGGGCGGACGGCGTCAGGCGTCCTCGACCTCGCCGAAGGCGATCTGCGCGACGGCTTCGAGATGCTCGCGCATGACGCGCCGCGCCGCCTCCGCGTCGCGCGCGCGCAGCGCGGCGACCAGACGTTCGCGCACGCCGTTGCGCGCCGAGGCCTGCTTGTCGGTTTCCGACTTTGCCCGGATGGTGCGCCACATCGCATGCTGCGCACTGTCGAGCAGCCGCGGCATGAACTCGGCGAGGGGTGCTACGCCGGCGGCCTCGGCGAGGGCAATGTGCCATTCCACCGCCTCCTCGGCGAAGGGAAGCCCGGCCGTCGCCGCCGCAGCGATGCTGCGCGCGGCCTCATCAAGCGCATCGACGTGCGCTGTCGTCGCCACCCGCGCCGCCTCCGCCGCGATCTCGGGTTCGATCAGCAGCCTGGCGCGAAGCTGCTCGCGCGGCCCCGGGCCGGGGTCACCGCGCCGTGCCCAGGGCAGCGGCGCGCCGCGTCGGGGCCTGCGCAACACGAACAAGCCGCCGCCGCTTCGGGCGATGACGATGCCGGCGGTCTCCAGCGCGACGATCGCCTCCCGCACCGCCGGGCGGCTGACGCCCAGGCTGCGGGCGATCTCGCCCTCGGCCGGCAGGCGCCCGCCGGCGGGTACGTCATGGTCGAGGATATAGGCCGCCACCCGCGCGGCGATCTCCTCATACAGGCGCAGGCGTCGCACAGGGGCGGCGGTGGGGAAGGTGCGGACCATGGCCCCGGATTGCCATGCCGGACGCCTTCCTGTGAAGAGGCTTGCCTGTAAAGCTGTCAGACAGCATGATCGTGGCGCTGGCTCGCCGGCAGGATGGAAACGAACAAGGCGAAGGAAGTCGCGCATGCTGACACGACGCGCAGTCGCTGTGGGGTTGGCGCTTGCCGCCGCCCGGCCGCAGCTGGCCGCTGCACAGGCCTATCCCACCCGACCGGTCCGGCTGATCATTCCCTTCGCGCCCGGCGCCGCCACCGACATCCTGTCGCGCCTGATGGCGCAGCAACTGGGCGATGCCCTGGGCCAGCCGTTCGTCGCCGAGAACCGGACCGGCGCCAATGGCGCCATCGCCGCGGAGCTCGTCGCCAAGGCCCCGAACGATGGCTACATGATGCTGACGGGCACCTTCAGCACCCATGCGACCAACCCGCATATCTATCCGCGCTTCCCCTATGACGCGGTGGCGGATTTCGCGCCGGTGACGCTGATCGCGACGGTGCCGCAACTGCTCGTGGTGCATCCGGCGCTGGGTGTTTCGACCGTGGCGGAGCTTCGCGCCGCCGCCTCGGCCCGGCCCGGCGCCATCACCGCCGCGACCGGCGGGCTTGGCTCCTCACAGCATCTTTCGGCTGTGCTGTTCGAACAGGCTGCCGGCGTGCGCTTCGACACCATCCACTACGCCCGTGGTTTCGCACAGCTGCTCCCCGACCTGCTGGAGAACCGCGTGAACCTCACCTTCGGCGATCCGCTCGCGCTGCTGCCCATGGTGCGCGACGGCAAGCTGCGGCCGATCGCCACCACCGGGGAGACGCGCAGCGAATTGCTGCCCGATGTACCGACCCTGGCCGAGCTTGGCCTGCCCGGCGCCACGGCGCTGACCTGGTACGGGCTGTTCGTCGCGGCGGGGACCGATCCGTCCATCGTCGCGCGGCTTGGTGCCGCCGCCGGGGCGGCGATCCGCAAGCCGGAGGTGGCGGCCCGCATCCGCGAACTCGGTGGCGTGCCATCGGGCCTGTCGCCCGAGGAATTCGCCATCTTCCAGCGCCGTGAATTCGCCCGCTGGGGCGAGGTGATCCGCGCCGCCGGGATCCGCGTGGAATGACCGGGCCCGGCACGCACGCAGCCTCGCGCATCGACCGCGTCGAGCTGCATGAATTCACCTATCAGGTCGATGGCTTCGGCCGCGACCCGCATGGCGCGCTGTGCTGCAAGCCGGGCGGGGTGGAGAAGGTTTCCGCCTTCTGCCTGGTGATCACCACGGCGGATGGGCTGCGCGGCGAATACTGCCCGATGCACAGCGGCAAGAACCCGGCCATCGCCTCCCAGGTGGCGGCGCTCGCCCCGCGATTGATCGGGCAGGATGCCTTCGCACGGGAAGGGATCTGGCACGCGCTGCGCTGGTCCCAGCGCCATCTCGGCGCGATCGGGCTTTCGGCGATCGATGTCTGCCTGTGGGATCTCGCGGGCAAGGCGGTCGGGCAGCCGATCGCGCGCATGCTCGGTGGCTTCCGAAGCCGGCTGCCAACCTATGCCAGCACCACCCATGCCGATCGCAATGGCGTGCTTTCCTCGAAGGAGGCCTTCGGCGACTTCGCCGTGCAGTGCCGCGACCTCGGCTATGTCGGCTTCAAGATCCATGGCTGGGGCGAGGGCGACCCGCGCGAGGAGGCGGCCAATGTGCTGCATGTCCGGCGCGCGGTCGGCGATGGCATGGCGCTGATGATCGACCCGGCCTGCACGCTGCGCAGCTTCGCCGACGCGCTTCATGTCGGGCGTGCCTGCGAGGAGGCCGGGTATTTCTGGTACGAGGACCCGTTCCAGGACATGGGCACGGCCCCCACCGCGCATCGCCGTCTGCGCGAGCTGATCCGCGTGCCGCTGCTGCTGACCGAGCATGTGCGTACGCTGGAAGCCAAGGTGGCCTGGATCACCGAAGGCGCGACCGACTTCCTGCGCGCCGATCCCGAATATGATGGCGGCATCACAGGCACGATGAAGACCGCGCATCTTGCTGAGGCTTTCGGCCTCGACCTGGAACTGCATGGCGCGGGTCCGGCGCAGCGGCACGCGATGGCGGCGATCCGCAACACCAATTTCTACGAGCTGTCGCTGGTCGCTCCGGGGGTGCGCAACCCGATCCCCGACATTTTCGCCTGCGGCTATGCCGACGAGATCGGTGCCGTGGGCGCGGATGGCTGCTTCCCCGTGCCGGACGGGCCGGGGCTCGGCGTGACCTATGACTGGGAGAAGATCACGCGCATGACGACGCAGCGCCGGTCCTGGCCAGCATAGCCGGTTGCGTCGTCCTGCCCCGCCACTGATGGCGGGGCAGGCGGTATCACGCCGCCCCCGGCGCCCGATGGATCGGGTCCACCCACAGCACCGTCTCCGGCTTCTCCACCGGCTCGATGTCGATATTGATCGCCACCGCCTCATTGTCGGAGCGGACCAGGACGCATTCCAGCGTCTCGTCCGCCGAGGCGTTGATCTCCTGATGCGGCACATAGGGCGGCACGTAGATGAAGTCGCCCGGCCCGGCCTCGTCCACGAATTCCAGCTTCTCGCCCCAGCGCATCCGCGCCTTGCCCTTCACCACATAGATGACGCTTTCCAGATGGCCGTGATGGTGCGCGCCGGTCTTGGCGTCGGGGTGGATATGGACGGTGCCGGCCCAGATCTTCTGCGCGCCGACGCGTGCGGCGTTGATCGCGGCAGCGCGGTTCATGCCCGGCGTCTGGGCCGTATTGGTGTCCAGGTTGTTGCCGGGGATGACGCGGACGCCGCTGTTCTTCCAACCGTCATCGGGGATGGAGGGATGGTCGTGGCCGTCATGCGGCATGGCGAGGCTCCTTGCGTTTGGCGCAGGGGAACGCCATTGCGCACGGCGCCGCAAGTGCTTGGAAGAAATAGCGAATGCCTCCCCCGGCTGGTGCCCGAGGGAGGATGGCTTGGCCGCCGGGCGTCACCGCTTGGAAAGGGCTTCCCCGTTGGTCAGGCGGTGGAGCGGCCGACGAGCCATAGCCGCGTCCGGTGGCAGCCCCACAGCAACAGCACCTGGCCGGCGAACCAGACGGCCGGGCCGGGGATGGTGCCGTGCAGGACGATCATGCCGAGCACGCCGGCGACGGTAAGCACCAGCGCCAGATGTACCGCATGGTCGAAGACCGCGAGGCCGACATCCTTCACCATGCCGGAAACCGGCATCATTGGCGTGACGATGGCGACGCCGACCAGCAGCGACATCAACACGATGACCAGGGCGAGGCCGCCGAGGCAGCCCCAGAGGGCGACGAGCTGCGCGACTTCGGCCGCGAAGGCGCTGCCGGGCAACGCCCAGCGCAGCGCCAGGAACAGGCCGGCCAGCCCGGCGGCGGCCACGAAGGCGGCCTGGACGGGTTCATCGACCGGTCGCTCCCCGGCGTCACGCGGGCGCGGCAGCAAGGGCCAAGCGTCGATCATCACGGGGGGGCGGGCCATGGGGCCTCCGGTCAGGGTGGGTGCCGCCCCGACCATGTCCCGTGATTGGTTTCCGCGGCCCTAACGCTGCATCGCCTTGAAGGCACCTGGGCCTTCAGCCCAGGTGCCTTCAGCAAGGCCGGGTGTCACCCCTGGCGCGAGAGCAGCCTCTCGGCGAGCGACGCCCACCAGGACGCGCCGATCGGCAGGATGTCGTCGTTGAAGTCGTATTTCGGGTGGTGGACCATCGCATCCGTCGGGCTGCGGCCGCCGCCCAGCATTAGATAGGCACCATCCTTGGCATTGAGCATGAAGGAGAAATCCTCCCCGCCCATGGTCGGCTTGGCCATCGGCACGACGCGGCTCTCGCCCTGCACGGCGCGGGCAGCATCGGCGGCGAGGCCGGTGCTGACCGGCTCGTTGACGGTCGCCGGGTACAGGCGGATGAACTTCGCCTCGGCCTTGGCGCCGAAGGCGGCGGCGATGCCGGTGACGGTTTCCAGGAAGCGCTTCTCCAGAAGGTCGCCGACCTCGGGCGCAAACCAGCGCGCGGTGCCGAGCATTGTCACCTGTTCCGGGATCACGTTGTAGGTGTGGCCGCCATTGATGTGGCCGATGGTGATGACGCCGCCTTCGACCGGTTCGACATTGCGGCTGACGATCGATTGCAGCGCCTGGACGATGGCCGCGGCGATCACGATCGGGTCATTGCCGTTCTGCGGGATGGCGCCATGCGCGCCCTTGCCGGTGATGGTCACTTCCAGGTTGGCGACGGCCGCCATGACCGGGCCTTCGCGCCACAGGAAGGTGCCGGCGGGTTCGGAGGGCCAGTTGTGCAGGCCGAAGACACGCTCCATCGGGAAGCGGTCGAACAGGCCTTCCTTCACCATCACCTCGCCGCCGCCGAAATTCTCCTCGGCCGGCTGGAAGATGACGTAGACGGTGCCGTCGAAGTTGCGGGTTTCCGCCAGGTACTTCGCCGCCCCCAGCAACATGGTGGTGTGCCCGTCATGGCCGCAGGCGTGCATCTTGCCGGCGGTCTTGGAGGCATAGGCCAGGCCGGTATCTTCCAGGATCGGCAGCGCATCCATGTCGGCGCGCAGGCCGATGGCGCGGCCGTTATCGGCATTGCGGCCGCGGATGACGCCCACCACGCCGGTCTTGGCGATGCCGGTCACCACCTCGTCGCAGCCGAATTCACGCAGCTTCTCGGCAACGATGCCGGAGGTGCGCACCTCCTCGAAGGCGAGTTCGGGATGTTCATGCAGGTCGCGCCGCCAGGCGGTCATCTCGGCATGGAAATCGGCGATGCGGTTGTTGACAGGCATTAGGTCGGCTCCGGGATCGGTCAGGCGGAGATGTGCGGCGCGGCGAAGGTGAGGGCAAGCCCCTGATCCAGCGGCATGGGATCGACACCGAGGATGCTCCGCATCGGGGTGATGTCGAACGCCTTGTCCTCGGTCAGGCGGCGGATCTCCTGGGCGCCGACGCTGGGCAGCCCTGGAATGATGCGCGTCAGCGGCGCGAGCAGCCGCAGCGGCAGGGCCGGGATGGGCAGGATCGGCGGCGTGCGCAGCCCGGCGGCGCCGGCCACCGCGCGCAGGAAATCGCGATAGGGCAGGGGCGTCGGCCCGGCGATGACGATCGTCTCGGCCCCCGCCCAATCCCGCCTTGCCGCCGCGATCAGGCAGCGCGTCACGTCATCCTGGTGGATCGGCTGCACTAGGGCGCGCCCGCCGCCGGGCAGGGGTGCCACCGGCAGCTTCGCGATCAGCGCCGCGAGGCGGCGGACGTTGTCCTCCCCCTGCGCGCCATAGATCATCGTCGGGTGCAGCATCACGCCGCTGCGGCCGGAGGCGCGGAACGCGGCCTCTCCCGCCCGCACGCCGTCGCCATGTGCATCGGGCCATTGCGAGAAGCGCCGCGTCGATCCCATCAGCACGAAGGACGCGCCGGGTTCGGCGGCGGCAAGCAGCGCCGGCGCCCAGCGCGCATGCACGGTGCTGACGACGCGATCCGCCCCGGCCAGGGCGCGCTTCAGCGCCGCCGCGTCCCGCAGGTCGGCAAGGCGCGCTTCGCCCGGCAATCCCAGCGCGGCCCATTTCGCCGCGCTGCGCGTCACCGGGATGAAGGCAATGCCGGCCTCCGCCAGGGCGCGGGCGAGTGCCGCGCCCGAGCGCCCCGTTGCGCCGACCAGTGCGATCAAGGTGCCGCGCGCAGGAAGGCGAGGTCGGCGCCGAGCGGCGCCTGCGTCACCTGTTCATGCACAAGCCGGTCCCAGCCGCGCTTCGGTGCCGGAGCTGGCGCCCAGGCGGCGCGACGCTTCGCCAGCACGGCTTCGTCCACCAGCAGGTCCAGCGAGCGGTTCTTCACGGACAGCCGGACGCGGTCGCCGGTTTCCACGAACTGCAGTGGACCGCCCACGGATGCTTCCGGCGCGATATGCAGCACGATGGTGCCGAAGGCGGTGCCGGACATGCGGCAATCGCTCATCCGCACCATGTCCTTCACGCCCTGGCGCGCGAGTTTCTTCGGGATGGGTAGGTAGCCCGCTTCCGGCATGCCGGCCGGCGAACGCGGCCCGGCATTCTTCAGCACCAGGATGTCCTGCGCAGTGACGTCGAGATCCGGGTCGTCGATGCGGTTGGACAGGTCGGCGAGGCCGTCGAACACCAAGCAGCGCGCCTCGGTCTCGAAAAGGGAGGGCGTCGCCGCGCTGCGCTTCAGGATCGCGCCATCCGGCGCGAGCGACCCGAACAGCGCGACCAGCCCGCCGACCGGGGAGACCGGCTCGGCCCGCGCATGGATGATACGGCGATCGACGAAATGCGTCCCGTCGCCGATGCGTTCCTCCAGCGTGCGGCCGTCGAGATCCTTGGCGGTCAGGTCGAGCAGGTCGCGCAGTTCCCACAGCAGCGCGCGCATGCCGCCGGCGCTGTGGAAGTCTTCCATGTAGCCCTGGCCGGTCGGCTTGAGGTCCACCAGCACGGGTGTTTCCTCCGACAGCGCATCGAGCCGCTTCAGGTCCAGTTCCAGCCCGGCGCGGCCGGCAATGGCCGCGAGGTGGACGATGGCGTTGGTGGACCCACCGAGCGACAGCAGCACCCGCACCGCATTGTCGAGATTGCCCTGCGTCATCAGCGACAGGGGTGAGACGGGATTGCGGATCAGCCGCACCGCCTGCGCGCCCGCTTCCTCGGCGATGCGCAGCCGGTCGGCATGGACGGCCGGCGCGGACGCCGCATCCAGCGGCATGAAGCCGAGCGTCGAGGCGATGCAGGCCATGGTGGAGGCCGTGCCCATCACGCCGCAGGTGCCCGCCGTGGTGGCGAGCTTGCCTTCCAGCGTGGCGATCTTCTCGTCGGTCACCTCGCCCGCGCGATAGCGTGCCCAGTAGCGGCGGCAATCGGTGCAGGCGGACAGGCGCTCGCCCTCGAAGGACTGCGCCAGCATTGGGCCGACGACCAGCATGACCGAGGGCGTGCCGGAGCTGATCGCGCCCATCAGCTGCGCCGGCACCGTCTTGTCGCATCCGCCCACCAGCACGGCGGCATCCATCGGCTGGTTCGCCAGCATCGTCTCGGTGTCGAGCGCCATCAGGTTACGGTAGTGCATCGAGCACGGCGACAGCGACGGCTCGCAGATGCTGATCGTCGGGAAGGACAGCGGCAGGCCGCCGGCGGCGAGCACGCCGCGCTTCACCGCCTCGATCAACTCGGGGATGGTGCGGTGGCAGTTGTTGTAGTCGGACGCGGTATCGGCGATGCCGACCACCGGCTTGTCGAGCATCGCCTGCGAATAGCCCATGGACTTGGCGAAGGACCGGCGCAGATACAGCGCGAAGGCCGGGTCGCCGTAGTTCGAAGCGTTGCGGCCAAGGCCATGGGGCTTGTCGGTCATGCGTGTCCTCTCCGCCTCGGCGGCGGCGCCCCCGCCTCATTCCGGGCGGTGGCAGACGCAGCAGAGCTTGTTGCCGTCAGGATCGCGCAGATAAGCACCGTAATAGTCGGCATGGTAGTGAGGGCGCAGGCCCGGCGCGCCCTCATCGGTGCCACCCTGCGCCAGGGCGGTGGCATGGAAGCGGTCCACGCTGGCGCGGTCCTTCGCCTCGAAGGCGATGGTCACGCCGTTGCCGACCGTCGCGGCCCGGCGGTCGAAGGGACGGGTGAGGAAGAATTGCGGCGTGGTCTCGGACGCGGCCGCCCAGCCGGCGAAACCATGCTCTTCGCTGTACTCGATCCGCTGCAGCCCGAGGTCCGCCAGCAGCGCGTCATAGAAGGCGATGGCGCGGGCGATGTCGTTGGTGCCGAGCGTGACGTGGCTGAACATCCGGCGTTGTCTCCTTCGCAGTGGCGGCGTCCCGCCGGAACGCCTTGGACCAGGGTGCCGTTGCGAACGGCGCATGCAGGCTCCGGCCCCAGCCAGCTGCGGCCGGGCCTGCACCCTCGAGCCGCGCCACGACAGCCCGCATATTGCGGGATCGAAGCGTCGGCGCAGCGTACCAGGGACGGCAAGACATTGGGCAGCTTCATGCACCAGCGTCGGGTTGACCTCCGGTCGATGAGGTTGGTAAACCTACCTATGCCGAATTGATGGCGATCGCGGAGACAGATCATGTCCCTGACAACCCTCGCCTGGCTGTGCATGGCCGCTTACGCCATGCATATCCTCGAGGAATACGCGCTCGACTGGCGCAACTGGGCTCATAATGTCCTCGGGCTTCCCGTGGAGTGGAACGATTTCTACGTCACCAATGGCGTGGTGGTGGCGCTCGGCATCGCCCAGGCCATGCTGGCGCCGACGCTGCCCCTGGCCGTGCTGGGCTATGCGGGGCTCCAATTCATCAATGCCGTGCTGATGCATGTCACGCCGTTCCTCCGCACCAGGGGGCGCTTCTCGCCAGGGCTGTTCACCGCCGTCTTCCTGTTCCTGCCGCTCAGCCTCACGACCTTCTGGACCGCCTGGGTTTCCGGTCTGGCGAGCATTGCCGAGATCGGCCTCGGCCTGGCGATCGGTGCCCTGACGCTGGCCTTTCCCATCGTGATGCTCAAGGTGAAGTCCTGGCCGTATTTCCGGCAGGACATCCCTGCCTGACCTGGCAAGCAACGGATCGTGGAAGATCGTCGGAAGCTGATCATCGATGCGGGCCTTGCCATCCTTCGCGAGGAAGGCCTGCCGGGATTCACCCAGCCGCGCATCGCGGCGCGGACCGGCCTGCGCCAGAGCCACCTGACCTATTACTACCCGACCCGCACGGATCTCCTGGTCGCGGTGGCGCGCGCGGCAGTCGAGATCCAGGCTGCCAATGCCAAAGCCATGGCGGACCGCATCGCCACGGTGGACCAGGCGGCGGAGGTCATCTCGGCCGGAACCGCCCGGCATGAGAACACGCGAATCCTCCTGGCCCTGTGTGAGGCGGCCGAACGTGAGCCGCAGGTCCGCATGCTGTTCAATGCGCTCGCCGATGGTGCCGTCGGCGAGGTGACGGCCCTCCTCGCCAGGCTCGGCCTGCCGGCCAGCCAGGCTCATGCGGACATCATCCATGCCCTGTTCATTGGCCTGTCGATCACCCATCTCGCGACCGGCCGCGCCGAGGGGCAATCCCGCTCGAAGGCGGCACTCGATGTCCTATTCGCCCTGTTCGGCACCAAGGGGCAGGGCCCCGCCGGGCGAGGCCGGGGGAGGCGGCGTCAGATTGCGGTATCATGATACCGCATCGTCAAACCGCTGCTTCCGCTTGACTTCCGCGCTCATCGCCGCGATAAGCCGCGCCACTTCATTCGTTGGATCCCTGGAAAACCGATGCTCACGCGACAGACCATTTCGCAGAAGCCGGCGGACGTGAAGAAGGCCTGGCTGCTCATCGATGCGGACGGGCTGGTGCTCGGCCGTCTCGCGACGCTCGTGGCCAATCACCTCCGCGGCAAGAACAAGCCCCAGTTCACCCCGCATGTCGATTGCGGCGACCACGTCGTCATCATCAATGCGGAGAAGATCCGCGTGACCGGCGCGAAGGCCGAGCAGAAGATCTTCTACTGGCACACGGGCTACGCCGGCGGCATCAAGCAGCGCACCGTGCGCGAACGGCTTGAGAGCAAGTACCCCGAGCGCGTCATCGAAAAGGCGGTCGAGCGCATGATCACGCGCGGCCCGCTTGGCCGTGAGCAGATGCGCAGCCTGCATGTCTATGCCGGTGCCGAGCACCCGCATGCCGGCCAGCAGCCGACCAAGATCGACATCGCGGCGCTGAACCGCAAGAATTCCGTCCTCGTGAAGAAGGTGGCCTGAGGTCATGAGCGAGACCCGTACCCTCGCGGACCTCAAGGACATGGTCGCCGGCACCCCGGCGGCACCTGAGGCCGCGATCAAGCGTGAACCCAAGCGCGACGCGCAGGGCCGTGCCTATGCCACCGGCCGCCGCAAGGACGCCGTGGCCCGCGTGTGGGTGAAGCCCGGCAAGGGCCAGATCCTGATCAACGACAAGCCGGCGGCGCGGTATTTCGCCCGTCCCGTGCTGCGCATGCTGATCACCCAGCCCTTCCTGGTGGCCGACCGCTATCAGCAGTTCGACGTGAACTGCACGGTCGTCGGCGGCGGTCTGTCGGGCCAGGCCGGCGCGGTACGCCACGGCATCTCCCGCGCTCTGACCAACTTCGAGCCGGAGCTGCGCGCCATCCTGAAGAAGGCCGGCTTCCTGACCCGCGACCCCCGCGTCGTGGAGCGCAAGAAGTACGGCAAGGCGAAGGCGCGACGTTCCTTCCAGTTCAGCAAGCGCTGACGCCGGCGGATCGGCGCGCAGCGCCGGCCCTTCGACACAGGACTGTCATGCAAATGGGGGTGGATCCGCGAGGATCCGCCCCTATTGCATTCCAGGCCGCATTTCGCGGCAAACTACCCACGCAACGGAGGTCCATATCCATGGCCAAGACCCCCTCGGTGTTCATCGACGGCGAAGCCGGCACGACCGGCCTGCAGATCCGCGAGCGGCTGGCGGCGAACCCGCATGTCGCCCTGCGTTCGATCGCACCCGACCGCCGAAAGGATGCCGGGGCGCGCCGTGAGATGATGGAGGAGGTGGACCTCGTCATCCTCTGCCTGCCGGATGATGCGGCAAAGGAAAGTGCGGCCCTGGCCGCCTCCCTGGGTGGGAAGGCGCCGAAGCTGCTTGATGCCTCGACCGCCCACCGCGTCGATCCGGCTTGGGCCTACGGCCTGGCGGAGCTGACGCCCGACCAGCCCGCCCTCATCGCCGCGGCGCAGAACGTGTCCAACCCCGGCTGCTACCCGACCGGGGCGATCCTGATGCTCCGCCCGCTGGTCGAGGCCGGGATCATGGCCGCGGACCATCCGGTCACCGTCAATGCCGTGTCCGGCTACACCGGCGGCGGCAAGTCGATGGTCAACGCCTATGAAGCCCGCACCGCGCCGGATTTCGAGATGTACGGCCTTGGCATGCACCACAAGCACGTGCCGGAACTGCAGAAATATTCGCTGCTGACGCGCCGGCCGATCTTCGTCCCGGCCGTGGCCGACTACGCGCAGGGCATGCTGGATGCGATCCCGCTGCATCTCGACACGCTGCTGCACAAGGTCAGCCCGGCGGAAATCGAGGCGCTGCTCGTCGCCCGCTACGCCGGCAGCGAATACGTCCGCGTCGTCCAGGCCGAGGCCGGCGGCAAGATCGAGCCGCAGGCGCTGAACGGCACCAATGCGCTCGAAATCCGCGTCTATGGCGATGCCGCACTCGGCCAGGCGGTGCTGGTCGCGCGCTTCGACAATCTCGGCAAGGGCGCGTCGGGGGCCGCGGTGCAGAATCTTGGCCTGATGCTCGGCATTCCCGTGAATGCCGATTTGCCGGTGGCCCGGCCGCACGCGGCCGAATAGCATCGCGCCGGGACGACCCTGCGCCGGGGTTTCCGGCCAGGGAACGCCGCGGGCGGGCTTCCGCTGTCCGGCCGGTCGGTTCATCCTGGAGGCCACACGCCGGAGGAACCCGCCATGGACAGCAACCCGCCCCTGACCGCACCGCCGATCTATGTCTTCGAAGGACACCGGCCGGACGTCCATCCCGACGCGTTCGTGGCGCCGACCGCGGCCGTGATCGGCCAGGTAACGATCGGTGCGCGGTCCAACATCTGGTATCACTGCGTCCTGCGCGGCGACACCAACACCATCACCATCGGCACCGGCACCAACATCCAGGACGGCACCATCGTGCATGTGAATGCCGGGCGCCAATGCACCACTATCGGCGATGACGTGACCGTCGGCCACGCCGCCATCATCCACGCCTGCACGCTGGCAAACCGCGCCTTCGTCGGCATGGGCGCAACCGTGCTGGACGATGCGGTGATCGAGGAAGGCGGCATGCTCGCCGCCGGTTCCGTGCTGCCGCCCGGCAAGCGGATCGGGCGCAACGAAATGTGGATGGGAAACCCCGCCAAGCTCGTGAAGGTCATGACGGACGAACAACGCGCCCGCTTCGACACCACCGCGCCCCACTATGTGGAATTGGCCGGGCGGCATCGCCGGTCGCTGGGCACCTAGGACCAGCGGCACGGGGTCCTGGCTGGCGCCGAAGCCGCCATTGCGGCGGCCCGGAGGAAGGTCAGGCGAATCGAAACGGCCGGGCCTTCGGCACGACGCGTCCGAGGGTTTCGCAGGCGAAGACCAATCGTCGCGGCATTCGACCCTTTGCATGGCCTACCGCGCGATGCTGCGCCGCCGCTCGGCCAGCACCACGCGGTTGCCGATGGCATAGATCAGGCAGCCGCCTTCGCGGTTGGCGCGCTCGCTTGCCTCGGTGCAGGCGCGCAGGGCGGCGTCCTGCGCCTCCTCGGGGGTGGCGGCGCCTGTTCGCCAATAGAGCCGGCCGGTGCCATGGATCGCCATCGCCTTGTGGTCCCGTCCGGCGGCATAGCGCGCAAGGTCGGAGTCCGCCGTCCGCCGGGTCGCCGGCTGCCCCGGCACCTGCGCCGGGTCGAAGGCGCCGGCATAGGTTACGCGCGGCATCGATTCCGCCCGTCGCCCCGGCGTCAGCCGGTCATCCACGGCAACCAGCAGACAGGGTGACGCGTAGAAGACCTGGCAGCGTTCCAGCGTCATTTCGCCCGTCTCGCTGCCTTCCGGCTGGCCGGAGACGCGCAGGCTGCGCCGGCGCAGCGGGTTGACTGCCACGGCTTTGGACGGGCCGCGTTCGGACAGGTAGGCGGCGGCGACCCGTCGGGCCTCCTCGATCGGCAATTGCGCAGCGAGGGCGGCGACGAGGCTGTCCTCTGTCAGCGCCGCGCCCGGCGACGCGGCAACGGGCGCGGCCGTGGCGCCGAGCGAGCGCAGCCGGTTCCGCGCCAGTTCCACGAATGCACCCTGCGGATAGCGCGCCAGATAGGCTTCGAGTTCCCTGCGGTCGGCACTGTTGCGCACGCTCTCCCAGAACAGCGATTCGATGCTTGCGGGCGCGGCGGCCGGTGCGCCGGCAAAATAGAAGGCGCCCTCCAGCGCAGAATGTTCCCACGGCACCTGGCGGCCGCCGGTTGCTTCCCGGACGTCGCGCCGCACCTCGGCCAGCATCTGGCGCAATTCAAGCCCCGGCGTCTCGATCCGCCGCAGCAGCGCGGCGGTGAACGGGCTGTTGCGCCCGGCGCCATCGGCCGCCACCGTCCCCGGCGCGGTCGAGAAGGCGACCAGCGTGCCCACCGCCGCATGGATCTGGCCGAGCCCCGCGCCCGCGGTGGCGCTGCGCGTCCCGGCGGCGAGGCGCAGCCGGAACGGATTGTCGCGGCACGCATCCAGCATCAGAAGCGTCAGCCGCGCCACGCCATCGAGCTGCTCGGTCAGGATGTCCATGTCCAGCGCTTCGAAGCGCAGGTCGCGTTCGCTGCTGATGTCGGCGCTCACCGGCAACAGCCAGTTGCGCCCGCCTGCCTCCAGGGCATGGCCGGCGAAGAAGAATAGAGCCGCCTCCGCCCCGCGCGCCGCCTGGCCGAGCCGCCGGACCGCCTGTTCCAACTGCGCGCGATCAGGGTCCTGCACCAGGTCGGTCTGGAAGCCCAGGCGGCGCAGCGCCGCGGCGAGATCCTGCGAATCATTCAACGTGTTGGTCAGCGCCGGCACGGCCCGATAGGCCGAGGCGCCGACCACGAGCGCCACGCGCTGCGCCGATGCCTCGGGCAGATACAGTACAAGCAGCACGAGACCCAGGATCAGGCGACGCATCGGCGGGGGTTCCGGACGCTCGCGACGTCAGCAGAATGCCACGGTGGGGGCGGTGAAGGAAAGTGCAGCCTGCCATGGACCAGCGCGGATGGGGGGGCTGACGCGCGCCGCACGCCCTGCGTAGTCTGCCCAGGCTGCGGAAGGGAACGCGCGCATGACCGATACCATCGCCCGACTGATCGCCGGGGGCGCCGCTGGCGCCGCGGCCCTGCGCGGCACCAATGAAAGACCATCCCTGACCTTCGGCGCGCTGCGCGCGCTGTGCGACCGTACCGTCGCGACATTGAACGGGCTCGGCATCGGGCGCGGCGACCGCGTCGCCATCGTGTTGCCGAACGGGCCGGAGATGGCCGCCGCCTTCCTCGCCATCGGGTCCGGCGCCACCACGGCGCCGCTCAACCCGTCCTACCGGGCGGAGGAATTCACCTTCTACCTCACCGACCTGCGCGCAAAGGCGCTGGTCGTGTTGCAAGGCATGGCCACGGATGCGCGGGAAGTCGCCGCCCGGCTGTCCATCCCGGTACTCGACCTGATCCCCGGCGAAGCAGCGGGCGACTTCACCCTGGACGGCGGCGCGCCCGGCCGGGCCGCGCAGCCAGGCATGGCTCGACCGGGGGATGAGGCGCTGGTGCTGCACACCTCCGGCACCACGGCACGGCCCAAGATCGTGCCGCTGACCCAGGCCAACATCTGTGCCTCCGCCGGCAACATCGCGCGCACGCTGGAACTGGGGCCCGACGATGCCTGCCTGAACATCATGCCGCTGTTCCATATCCATGGGCTGATGGCCGCCGTGCTGGCGTCGGTGGGTGCAGGGGCGGCGGTGGTCTGCACCCAGGGATTCGACGCGCTGCGTTTCTTCCGCTGGCTGGATGAGGAAAGGCCATCCTGGTTCACCGCGGTGCCGACGATGCACCAGGCGATCCTCGGCCGCGCCGAGCGCAATGCCGACATCATCGCCCGCGCCCGGCTGCGCTTCCTGCGGTCATCCTCGGCATCGCTGCCGGGGCCGGTGATGCAGCACCTCGAACAGGTGTTCGCCGCCCCGGTGGTGGAGGGCTACGGCATGACCGAGGCATCGCACCAGATGTGCTCGAACCCGCTCGCCGGGCCACGCAAGCCGGGTTCGGTCGGCCTGCCCGCCGGCCCCGAGGTCGCGGTGATGGACGATGACGGCGCGTTGCTGCCGGCCGGCGAGATCGGCGAAGTGGTGATCCGCGGCCCGAACGTGACCGCCGGCTACGAGGCGAACCCGGAAGCCAATGCTAAGGCCTATACGAATGGCTGGTTCCGCACCGGCGACCAGGGCGCCTTCGATGCGGATGGCTTTCTGACCCTGACCGGGCGTCTGAAGGAACTGATCAATCGCGGCGGCGAGAAGGTCAGCCCGCTGGAAGTCGATGGCGTGCTGTCCGGCCACCCCGCGGTGGCGCAGGCGCTGTGCTTCGCCATCCCGCACGCGAAACTGGGCGAGGAGGTCGGTGCCGCGGTGGTGCTGCGCGACGGCATGGCCTGCGGCGAGCGCGAGTTGCGCGAATTCGCCGCCTTGCACCTCGCGGATTTCAAGGTGCCGCGGAAGGTGGTGTTCCTCGACGAGATCCCGAAGGGGGCGACCGGCAAGCTGATGCGTATCGGGCTCGCGGAGAAGTTGGGACTGACGGCGTGACGCCAGGCGGCGCTGGCGGGACGTGCACGGGCGGGCACCGCGCCCAGGTCCACGGGCGCGCGCCGCGACCGCGCGCGGAGCGCCACCACGCCGTTGCATGGCGTGAACGCCAGGTGCTGGGACATGCGCACCGGCTCTCGGGGGGCGGAATGCAGGCGGCGCATGGCGGGCCGCGCCGGGATCAGCCCTGATCGAGGTCGCGGCGCAGCTGCCGCAGCGCCGTCACCATGATGCTGGTGGTCGAGAAGCAGGCCATCCGCACGCCGAGCCCGGCCAGCCGCCGCGCTTCAGCCGCCGATCCAGCGGTGGTCGCGACCGGCACGTCACCGGCATCGCGCAGGATCCGTTCCAGCGCCGCGACGACCTCCGGATGGGTGCTTTCGCCCGGATGGCCGAGCGACGCGGCAAGGTCGCTGGGACCGACGAACAGCACGTCGACGCCGTCTACCTGCGCGATGTCCCGCACATGGGGCAGGGCTTCGGCATCCTCGATCATCACGGTCACCAGCGTGCGTTCGGCGGCACCCTTCAGGTACTCCATGCGATCCAGCGCGCCATGCCGCGCCGCGCGCGACAGCGTGCCGATGCCGCGCCGGCCCACCGGCGGGTAATACGCGCGCTCCACCACCTGCCGCGCGATCGCGGCGCTGGTGACATGCGGGACCATGATGCCGGCGGCGCCGATGTCGAGCGCATGGAGGATGTCGGCGGCCGAACCGCTCGGTACCCGCATCAGCGCAGACAGGCCGGACGCATCGGCGGCGCGCAGCATGTGCTCCATGGTCTCGAGCCCGGCGGGGCCGTGCTCGCCGTCGAGGATCACGAAGTCGAAGCCGGTCCAGCCGGCCATCTCGACGGTGGCCGGCGCCGGCACGCCGAGAAAGAAGCCGTGCAGCATGTCGCCGGCGCGCAGGCGCGCCTTGAGGGGGATGATGGCGGTCATGGCGGGTTCCGTTTCCTGTCGGTTGGCGCGATGGTGGCGCGCGGATCAGCGGTCGCCAAGCGCTGGCCGCCGCCCGTTCCGGATGCCGGATCTCGCAGGCTGTTCGTCGCATAGGCCAGTGAGGAACGGGTACGGCGTGCCCGCCGTCTGACGGGGCGATCAGGGATTGCGGCGCTCGAAGTCATCAAGGGTCGTGACGCGATGACCGGAATACGCAGCCTGCCCGCGCCAGGCGCTTTCGACCGGCAGGCAACGCGCCCATATTGGCCCGAACGGCAGGATACGGCAGGCGGCCCATGAAACTCTGCATCTTCGGCGCTGGCGCGATCGGCGGCCTCATGGCGGCGAAGCTGGCGCTGCGTGGCGATACCGAGGTCACGGTGATCGCGCGCGGCCCGCACCTGGCCGCGATGCAGAAGGATGGCCTGCGGCTGCTGAGCGAGGGCCAGGAGATCACCGCCCGCCCGCGCTGCGTCGGCAGCGCCGAGGACGCCGGCGTGCAGGACTATGTCGTGGTGACGCTGAAGGCGCATTCCCTGCCCGGCGCGGCGGTACAGATGCAGCCGCTGCTGGGGCCGGACACGACGGTGGTCAGCGCGGTGAACGGCGTCCCGTGGTGGTACTTCCACGGACTTGCCGGCCCGCATGAAGGGCGCACGGTCGAAAGCGTCGATCCGGGTGGCGCCGTCTCGCGGTTGCTGCCGCCCTCGCGCAGCCTCGGCTGCATCGTCTATCCGGCGGCCGAGGTCATCGCGCCCGGCGTGATCGAACACACCTATGGTGATCGCTTCTCGCTGGGCGAGCCCGATGGCTCCCGCAGCGCGCGTGCCCAGCGGCTGAGCGAGGCGCTGATCGCCGCCGGCTTCAAGGCGCCGGTGCGCCCGCGCATCCGCGATGAATTGTGGGTGAAGCTGTGGGGTAACCTCGCTTTCAATCCGATCTCGGCGTTGACCACGGCGACGCTGGACGTGCTCGTGAACGACGACGAACAGCGCGGCGTCGCCCGGGCGATGATGCTGGAAGGCCAGCGCGTGGCCGAAGCGCTCGGCATCCGCTTCGCCATCGATGTCGACAAGCGCATCGCCGGGGCGGCCGAGGTAGGCGCGCACAAGACCTCGATGCTGCAGGACCTTGAACGCGGCCGGCCGATGGAGGTCGAGGCGCTGCTCGGCGCCGTGGTGGAACTCGCCGATCTGGTGGGGGAGACGGCACCCACCTGCCGGACCGTGCTGGCGCTGGTGCGCGCCCGCGCGCGGGCGGCGGGCTGCCTGTGATGATCGCGCGCCGCACCGCCCTGCTGGCGGGGTTCGGTGCGCTGGCGGGCTGCGCGATCACGCCGGCGCCGGTGGTGACGCTGCCCTTCGATCCCGCGATGGGCTTCGCTGATCCGGCACGCCAGGCGATCATCCACACCGCCCATTTCTTCGCAGCCCCCGGCAGCATGGCGGGACAGTCCTGGATCGCGGCGCAGGCGATCTCCGAAGCCGAGTACCTCACGGTCGAGCTCAATTTCGCCCAGCGCTGGATCGAGATGTCGCCGATCGTGAAGGCCGCCTTCCAACGGGCCCGGCCGGAATGGCGCGCAGCACTCGGCATCGACCAGGCGGCGCAACCGCAGGCGGTCATCAATGCCCTGACGGCGGTGCGCTACGCCTATGGCGCGCAGGATGCCGCCGCCGCGGCTGCCGCGCTGCGGCCGCCGCTGTTCACGCCGGGCGGCCCCGCGACCATCGCCATCCTGTCCGCCCTGCCGCCGCTGCCGCAGGCGGCGTGGGCGGCGATGATGGCGCAGAATGAGATGTGGCGTATCCAGGTTCAGGACTCACGGGATAATTGGGAATGACCATGCGACTTGGCCTGGTGCTGCTGCCGCTGGCGATCGCGGCCTGCGAGGAACTGCGCACGCCGCAGGCCCTGCCGCCGGCGGTGCTGACCGGCGAACCGACCAACGGCGGGCCGCTGCGCGCGGCGGTGGAGGCGACGACGGCCGACTTCGCCGACCAGGGCGCGCGCCTCGCCGGCCATCCGGCGGAGACGGCGCTCGCCCTCGCGCGGTTCGAGGCGATCGAGGTCGAGGTCGCCAACCGGCGCGCCTGGCCGGCGCTGTCGCCGACCATCGGCTATGCGATGCGCACGGCGCGGGATGAGAATCGCGCGGCGATCGGTGCCGCGCAGCAGGCCTCCTCCAACGACGTGATCCAGGCGCTGGGCACGGTGGCGCAGCGCCTGCGGGCCAATGACCTCGCCGGGGCGGCGGCAGCGCTGCGCACTCCGATGTTCGAGCCGGGCGGGGAGGTGACGCTCGGCCGGCTGGGCGAGATCGGGCCGCTGCCGGCGGCCGAGCAGGCGATGGCGGCGCTGTCGAGGGACGTGCGGCGGCTCGACCTCGATTCCGGCTGGGCGGGTTCGGGACCGTGGTGGCAGAACGGCGCGCCCGGGGCGATCACGGACGGGCTTGGCCTGGGCTACTGAGGTTCACGGCCCATTCGCTGCGGCCGCGCCGGAGCGCGTCACGGCCCGATACCCGGCATCGGGCCGGGAGAGCCCGGTGCGATCGCGCCCGGACAAACCTGTGCGGCCGACACGCCAGTGCTCGGCGTGCCGGCAGGCGTCCGCCGTCTCAGGGACAAGCCAAGAACCAGGGCCGACGCGCCGCGGCGCCTGATACCATCGGCGTGAGTCATGGACTCGTGCCGAGGCCGCGAAGGTGGCCCGCCGGCAATTCGGTGAAAGCCCAGCAAACCGCAGGTTTGCGCCCGGCGTCCGAGGGCGGGCCCAACCCGATACCAGCGGTCGAGGAATTCGGCCGCTGGTATCAGTCCGTCGCCATGACCTTCACGAATGACCCTGGCGCGTCCTCGATCGCCGGCAGGCCGCCCTCGCCGGGAATGCGCGCCGGGACCGTGGCCTTATCGAGGCCCGACACCCAGCGGTGCCAATCCGGCCACCACGACCCGGCGAGTTCCGTCGCACCCTTGAACCAGGCTTCCGGGTCGGGCGGCAGGTCGTCGCCGATCCAGTGGCTGTACTTGCCGGCATCGGGCGGGTTGGCGACGCCGGCGATATGGCCGGATGCGGCGAGCACGAAGCGCGTCGGCCCCTTGTAGATCTGGGTCGCGCGATAGGTGGAAAGCCACGGCGCGATGTGGTCCTCGCGCGTGCTCAGGATATAGGTCGGCAGCTTGATCTTCCGCAGGTCGAGCTTGACGCCGAGCAGGTCGATCTCGCCGGGCTTCACCAGGTCGTTCTGCTGGTACATGCGGCGCAGGTAGAAGCTGTGCATCTTCGCCGGCATGCGCGTGGAATCATCGTTCCAGTACAGCAGGTCGAAGGGGAAGGGCTCCTGACCCATCAGGTAGTTGTTGACCACGAAGGACCAGATCAGGTCGTTGGCGCGCAGCATGTTGAAGGTCGTCGCCATCTCGCGGCCTTCGAGGAAGCCGACCTTGCTCATCTTCTCCTCGAGAGCGGAGAGCTGCTCCTCATCGATGAAGACGCCGAGCTCGCCGGCTTCCTCGAAATCCACCATGGTGGTGAAGAAGGTCGCGGACTTCACCCGCGTGTCCTTCTTCGCTGCCATGTGCGCGAGGGTCGACGCCAGCAGCGTGCCGCCGAGGCAATAGCCGATGACGTTGGCACCCTTCTCCCCGGTTACCTTCTCGATGGCATCGAGCGCGGCATAGGGACCATCGAGCATGTAGTCCTCGAAGCCCTTCTCGGCGAGCTTCGCATCCGGATTGACCCAGGAAATGACGAAGACCGTGTGCCCCTGTTCCACCGCCCAGCGGATGAACGAATTCTTCGGCCGCAGGTCGAGGATATAGAACTTGTTGATCCAGGGCGGGATGATCAGCAGCGGGCGCTTCAGCACCGTCTCGGTCGTCGGGCTGTACTGGATCAGCTGCATCAGGTCGTTCTGGAACACCACCTTGCCCGGGGTGACGGCGATGTTGTCGCCGACCTTGAACTTGGTGTCGTCCGTCATGCGGATCTTGAGCTTGCCGCGCCCGCGTTCGAGGTCCGTCAGCAGGTTGGACAGGCCGCGCAACAGGTTCTCCCCGCCGGTTTCCGCCGTTCGGCGCAGCACCTCGGGGTTGGTCATCAGGAAATTCGTCGGGCTCATCGCATCGACGAATTGGCGCGTGTAGAAGTCCACCTTCTGCGCCGTCTTGGGCTCCAGCCCCTCGGTGCCTTCCACCACGGAACGGAAATAGCGGGCGGACAGCAGGTAGGTCTGGCGGATGAAGTCGAACACCTCATGGTCGCGCCAGGCGTCGTCCTTGAAGCGGCGATCCTTGTCGTCCTCGGCGATCACGGGCGTGGTCTCGTCGCCCATCATGCGCCGGGCCGTGTTCTGCCAAAGGGTCAGGTAGTCGTGCCAGAAGCCGAGCTGCGCCTGCACCAGCCGCGCCGGATTGGCCATCAGCCGCGTGGTCATCTCCAGGAAGGCGTTGCCGATCTTCAACGGATCGGGGTCGGCCGGAGACCCGGACTGGCGCTTCAGGAAGTCCGAGACGATGCGCTGCCCGCGCTCGGCCACATCGGCCATGGTCCGGCTGACGATGGCGGGATCGGGCAGCCTGAACTGGGTGCCGTTCGGGTTCTCTTTTTCGGCCATCGGGTATTCCGGTGCATGAACTGGCTTGGTGGCCTTCGCGTGCCGGCCGATTCGGGTTACCGCTGGGCCGCAATGGCGACAGAAGCGGCATGACCGGTCGGATGGACCGCGGGGCAACGCCCCGGCACGGTAGGGGTCGGGGACGGGCCAAGCAAGCACGGCTGCTGGCTCTCGCCCTGCCGCTGCTTGCCGCCGGCTGCACGGCCGGGCAGGGGAGCGAGGCGCTTGGCCCGCTGTGGGACCACCTGACGGGCCCGGCCTTCGAGGGACGCGAATCGCCACCTGGCGCCGCCGGGGATTTCCCGAACCTCGGTACGATCCCGGCGCGACCCACCGTGCCGGACGTGGCCGTGCGCGATGCGTTGACCGCGGCCCTGGCCGACGAACGCCAGCGCAGCCGCAATCCGCTCGATGCCGAGATGCGCCCGGTCGCGCCGCGCCCGGCCGGGACCGAGGGCGATCGCAGCATGCCGATGCAGGCGCCCGGACCACCGCCGCTCGCCGCCGCGCCTCGCATCACCTGGGATCCGGTCGACCCGGTCGCCCCCGCGCCGCAGCGTGCACCGGTACCCGCGCCCGCCGCGCCGGAACCGCGCCCCGCCGCCCCGGCGGCTCCATCGGTCGGCGCCGGCCCGCCGCCGCCTCCGCCACCCGAACTGTTGAGCCCGGGTGGGCCGCCGCCGCTGCCCTCGCCGGACCTGCTCGCCCCGCGGACGCGCTGAGGGCCCGCGGCCCTCTCGCGCCCATACACAGCGCGCGGGCCTTGCTCTATAGGTCGCGGCCCTTCCACACGGAAACGCCGCCATGACCGAGGACTTCCACCGCATCCGCCGCCTGCCGCCCTATGTCTTCGCCGAGGTGAATGCGGCGAAGGCCAGCGCTCGCGCCGCTGCCGAGGACATCGTCGATCTCGGCATGGGCAATCCGGACAGTCCGACGCCGCCGCACATCGTCGCCAAGATGATCGAGGCGGTGCAGGACCCGCGCACGCATCGCTATTCGATGTCGAAGGGCATCCCCGGCCTGCGGCGCGCGCTGGCTGGGTATTACGACCGCCGCTTCGGCGTGAAGCTGGACCCGGAGACCGAGGTCGTAGCGACACTGGGCTCGAAGGAAGGGCTGGCCAACCTGGCCCAGGCCATCGCCAGCCCGGGCGACACCATCTTGGTGCCGAACCCGTCCTACCCGATCCATCAATTCGGCTTCATCATCGCCGGCGCCTCGGTGCGCTCTATTCCCTACACGCCCGATGACACGATGCTGGCGGCGATCGACCGCGCGGTGCGCCATTCGGTGCCGGCGCCGACCGCCGTGATCGTCAACTTTCCGTCCAATCCGACGGCGCTGGTGGCCAGCATCGAATTCTACCGCGAGTTGGTCGCGCTCTGCCGCAAGCACGACCTGTTCATCCTCTCCGACCTTGCCTATGCGGAGCTGTATTTCGGCGACACGCCGCCGCCTTCGGTGCTGGAAGTGCCGGGGGCCAAGGACATCACGGTGGAGTTCACCTCGATGTCCAAGACCTACAACATGCCGGGTTGGCGGATGGGCTTCGCGGCGGGCAATCCGCGGCTGATCGCGGCCCTTGCGCGGGTGAAGTCGTATCTCGACTACGGCGCCTTCACGCCGATCCAGGTCGCGGCGACGGCGGCTCTGAACGGCCCGCAGGACTGCATCGCGGAGATGCGCGCGCTCTACAAGGACCGCCGCGACGTGCTGGTAAAGGGCCTCAAGGCCGTGGGCTGGGACGTGCCGTCGCCCGAGGCCTCGATGTTCCTCTGGGCGCCGATCCCCGAACGCTTCCGTCATCTGGGGTCAGTCGGTTTCTCGAAGCTGCTGCTGGAGAAGGCGAAGGTCGCGGTCGCCCCGGGCCTGGGCTTCGGCGAGCATGGCGACGAGCATGTCCGCATCGCCATGGTCGAGAACAACCACCGCATCCGCCAGGCGCTGCGCGGCATCAAGACCTTCCTGTCCGGCGACAACGCCGCACCGGTGGAACACGACGTGGCGGCCGGCGCCGCCTGAACGCATGGAGGGCGCGGTGACGGACATCGGCATCAACGGCGTCGCGCATGTCGTGCTGACGGTCAGCCGCTTCGCCGAATGCCGTGCCTTCTATGCCAGGCTGCTGCCGCGGCTCGGCATGAAGCCTGTGTTTGACGGGCCGAAATTCTTCTACTGCGTCGGCGCCCGCACCGCGATCGGCATCGAACCCTGCGACCCCGCCCATGCCGGGGAGCGCTTCGACCAGGGCCGCGTGGGGCTGCACCATGTCTGCCTTCGCGCCCGCACGCGGGAGGATGTCGACCGTTGCGCCGCGCTGTTGCGCGAGATCGGCGCCACCATCATCCGCGCGCCCTCCGATGGAAGTTGGGCGCCTGGCTATTATTCGGTGCTGTTCGAGGACCCGGACGGCATCCGGCTTGAGGTCAACCACGTGCCCGGCGCCGGCGTGCTGGCCGAGGGCACGACATTCAATTCATCGGACGGCTACGAGGACAAGTGATGGTCACGATGGCGATGCAGCGGCTGCCCAACGGTTCGGCGCGGAGGGTTTCAGCATGACGCGCCCACTCGCGATTGCCGTCGCCGGGCTTGGCACGGTCGGCGCCGGCACGGTGAACCTGCTGCGCGCCAACGCCGATATCATCGCCGCGCGCGCCGGCCGGCCGATCACCGTCACCGCCGTTTCCGCCCGCGACCGCTCGCGCGACCGCGGCATCCCGGTGGCCGGGCTGCGCTGGTATGATGACCCGGTGGCGCTGGCCGCCGATCCGCAGGTCGAAGTCGTCGTCGAATGCATCGGCGGCTCTGATGGGCCAGCCAAGGCGCTGGTCGAAGCGGCGATTGCCGCCGGCAAGCATGTGGTCACCGCCAACAAGGCGCTGCTCGCGGTGCATGGTGCTGCGCTCGCGCAGGCTTCGGAAGCCAGGGGCACCGCGCTTGCCTTCGAGGCCGCGGTGGCCGGCGGCATCCCCGCCATCAAGGCGGTGCGGGAGGGATTGGCCGCGAACCGCATCCAGCGTGTCGCCGGCATCCTGAACGGCACCTGCAACTACATCCTGACGACGATGCGCGAACAGAAACGCGAATTCGCGGAGGTGCTGAACGAGGCGCAGAAGCTCGGCTATGCCGAGGCCGATCCGTCCTTCGACATCGACGGCATCGATGCGGCGCACAAGCTCGCCATCCTCGCCGCGATGGCGTTCGGGCGGCCAGTCGATTTCTCCGCCGTGCATGTCGAAGGCATCCGCGAGGTCTCGGCGCTGGACATCTCTCTCGCCGAGGAACTCGGCTACCGGATCAAGCTGCTTGGCATCGCCAAGCGCGAGGAAGGCGGTATCTCGACGCGCGTGCATCCCTGCATGGTGCCGGCGGCGGCACCCATCGCGCGCGTCGATGGCGTGTTCAACGCTGTCGTCGCGGAAGGCGACTTCGTCGGCCGGGTGATGATGGAAGGGCGCGGGGCAGGGGCGGGGCCGACCGCATCCGCCGTGGTGGCCGACCTCATCGACATCGCGCGCGGGCGTTTCACCCCGGTCTGGGGCGCGTCCTCGGCGGCGCTGAAGCCCGAGGCCTCGGTGCCGATGGACCGCCATACCGGTGCCTACTATCTGCGACTGATGGTGGTGGATCGTCCGGGCGTGATCGCGGATGTGACCGGCGTGCTGCGCGACAACGCGATCAGCCTGGAATCCATGCTGCAGCGCGGTCGTGCACCGGGTGAGGCGGTGCCCGTGGTGCTGACAACCCACGAGACCAGCGAGGCCTTCGTGCGGGCCGCCCTGGCGCGTATCGCCGAACTGGATGCGGTGGTTGAGAAGCCGGCGTTGATCCGCATCGAGGCGCTTTGATGGCCGCCTGCGGTAGCCATCAAGGTTTTTTGTCGATTCCTCAAGCGGCGGCGGCCGACCGTCCGGCCGGCTTGCCTTCGACCCATGGGCTGTCGCGCCGGAGGCAAGAGGTAGTCTCGCCGCGATCGCGCTTCGCGCGCCCGGCCGAGGTTGCGTGATGCGTGGCGCAGTGGCCGTGCTCCTGCTGTTCGCCGCGCCCGCTGCGGCGCAGGAAGCGCTGCGCGGCACTTGGCGCGGTGGCTATGATTGCGGGGCGGCGCAGGGCCACACAGCGTTGGTGCTGACCATGGATCCGCGCAAGGACGGCACCGTCTCGGCGCTATTCCATTTCGAGGCGGCGGCCGACAATCCGGGCGTGCCCACCGGATGCTTCGCGATGGAGGGCCGCTTCGACCCTGCGACGCGGGAGGTTTCCCTGCGGCATCTTCGCTGGCTGCTCCAGCCGGCGAACTACGTGATGGTCGATCTCGCCGGCCGCCTGTCCGATGCCGGCGACCGCATCGAAGGCCGGGTGATCCATGCCTCCTGCTCGACCTTCGCGGTGGAACGGCTGGCGGGCCGTTCGGATGCCGAGGCCTGCCGGACGGGGGCGCCGCTGCTCTCGCTCCGCTGACGCGGGGCGCGATTCCGGCTATGGGCAATGCATGGGCGGGGTGGACCACCCCGCAAGTCTCGATTCGGAGGAACGTTCATGGCCGCTGCGACCCCCGAGCCGGGTGTGGTTGTCGACCGCAACCTGGCGCTGGAACTGGTGCGGGTGACCGAAGCCGCCGCGCTCGCCGCATCGCGCTGGATTGGCCGGGGTGACAAGAACGCCGCCGATGGCGCGGCGGTCGAGGCGATGCGCCGTGCCTTCGACACCGTTGCCATCACCGGAACGGTGGTGATCGGCGAGGGCGAGATGGACGAGGCGCCGATGCTCTATATCGGCGAGAAGGTCGGGCTCTACGCCCGCGCCGGCGGCGGGCCGGAGGTCGACATCGCGGTCGATCCGCTGGAAGGCACCTCGATCACCGCCAAGGGCGGGCCGAACGCGATTGCCACCGTGGCACTCGCCGAGAAGGGCGGCTTCCTGCACGCGCCCGACATCTATATGGACAAGATTGCGGTCGGGCCGGGCCTGCCGGATGGCGTGGTGAACATCGATGCCTCGCCGGAGCAGAACCTGCGCGAACTGGCGAAGGCGAAGAAGTGCGACATCAGCGACCTGATGGTCTGCACGCTGGATCGCGACCGCCACAAGGAGATGATCAAGGCCTGTCGCGCCGCCGGCGCGCGCATCACGCTGATCGGCGATGGCGATGTGGCGGGCGTGATCAATGTCAGCCAGCGCGAAGCCGGCATCGACATCTACATGGGCTCGGGCGGCGCGCCCGAAGGCGTGCTGGCCGCCGCGGCGCTGCGCTGCATCGGCGGCCAGATGCAGGGCCGGCTGATGTTCGAGAATGACGAGCAGATCGCGCGTGCCGCGACCATGGGCGTCACCGATCCTGCCCGCATCTACGCCATCGAGGACATGGCGAAGGGCGACGTGATGTTCGCCGCGACCGGCGTCACCTCGGGGGCGATGCTGCGTGGCGTGCGGCGCTTCGCCGGCGGGGCCTACACGCATTCGATCATCATGCGGTCGAAGTCCGGCACTGTCCGTTACGTGGAAGGGCATCACAACTTCGACCGCAAGCCTTCCGCCTTCGTGGCCTGAGGCCCGTGATGGACGGGACGCCCCTGGACGCCCCGGTCCTCGGTGTCGCGCGCAGCGTGACCGGCCGCCGCTGGATATGGCGGCCGTCCGATTCGCGCATCGGCCTCGGCATCGCGCAGCGCCTCGGACTGCCGGAGATGGTGGGTCGGTTGCTCGCGGCGCGCGGCATCGGCCTTGATGTTGCCGGCGACTACATGGAGCCGACGCTGCGGGCGCTGATGCCCGATCCCTCCGTGCTGATGGACATGGATGCGGCGGCCGACCGTATCGCCGCGGCGGTGCGCAGCGGGGAACACGTCGCGGTGTTCGGCGACTATGATGTCGATGGCGCTTGTTCCGGCGCCTTGATGTCGCGCCTGCTGCGCGACCTGGGCTGCGAGGTCACGCCCTATGTCCCCGACCGGCTGAAGGAGGGCTACGGCCCCAATGCACCGGCGATTGCCGCGTTGTGCGATCGCGGTGCCTCCCTGATCGTTTGCGTGGATTGCGGGATCGCCGCGGCCGAGGCGCTGGTGGCGGCCGAAGGGCGCGCTGATGTGGTGGTGCTGGATCACCACAAGGCGGAAGGACCGGTGCCGCGCATCCTGGCGGCGGTGAACCCCAATCGGCTGGACTGCGGGTCGGGGCTGCACAACGTCTGTGCCGCCGCGGTCGCCTTCCTGGCCGGCGTGGCGACGATCCGCGCTCTGCGCCGCGCGGGCTGGTTCGCGCGGCGGTCCGAGCCCGATCTGCTCGGGCTGCTCGACCTGGTCGCCTTGGCGACGGTCTGTGACGTCATGCCTCTGACGGGCTTCAACCGTGCGCTGGTGGCGCAGGGGCTGAAGGTGATGGCGCGGCGGGGCAGGGCGGGGATCGCCGCGCTGCTCGACGTGACCGGGGCGCGGGATACCCCGACAGCGCATACGCTGGGCTTCCTGCTGGGCCCGCGGATCAATGCGTCGGGCCGAATCGGCGAGCCCGACCTCGGGCTGCGCCTGCTCCTGTGCGAGGACCCGGTCGAGGCGCGGGCCATGGCCGAGAAACTCGATGAGGTGAACAAGCGGCGCCAGGAGGTTGAGGGCGGCGTGCTGTCCGCCGCCCATGCGATGGCCGAGCGCCAGGCCGAGGAAGGCCGCGCCGTGCTGCTTCTGGTGGCCGAAGGTTGGCATCCGGGTGTCGTCGGCATCGTGGCCGGGCGGATGAAGGAACGCTTCAACCGGCCGGCCTGCGTGGCGGGCGTGGCGGATGGGCTGGCCAAGGGATCCGGGCGTTCGGTGGCGGGGGTCGATCTGGGGTCGGCGGTGATCGCCGCGCGACAGTCTGGACTGCTGGAGACGGGTGGCGGGCACGCCATGGCGGCAGGGTTTTCCTTCCGTGCCGGGCGCGAGGCCGAGGTGCACGCCTTCCTTGAGGAACGCCTGCGTCACGCCGCCCTGCTGCCAGCGGCGGCCGACCTGATGGTGGAAGGCACGCTGAACGTCGTGGCGGCGCAGCCGACCCTGGCGCAGGACGTCGCCAGGCTGGCGCCATTCGGGCCGGGCAATGAGGAGCCGATCTTCGTCGTGCAGCGGGCCCGCGTGGTGAAGGCCGACCGCGTCGGCAAGGAAGGCGCCACGGTGCGCGCCATCGTCGAGGGCGAGGATGGCGGCCGTCTCAAGACCATATGCTTCCGCGCCAAGGACGGCCCGCTCGCACAGGCGCTGCTGGCGCAGGACCGTGTGCCGATGCATCTGTGCGGGCATCTGCGGGCGGAACAATGGAACGGGCAGATCACCGCTTCGCTGCAGGTGGTGGACGCCGCGCCGGCCTGATCGCGTTTGACCTATTGACCGTTGGAGTGGCGCGCTTTAACCCCGCGCCACGGCCTGTCCCCTTCGTCTAGAGGCCTAGGACACCGCCCTTTCACGGCGGCGACACGGGTTCGAATCCCGTAGGGGACGCCATATCGGCCTTAGAGGCTTGATCTGGCTGAATTGTCTGAGCTATCAAGTGCTTGAGCGCTGCCTCGTGATACAACGAGGTGGCCCAAATGGTCCTGTGGACGACGCGTTCAACGAAGCATCCGAAATCTGGCGTCTACCGTGCTCGCGTCGTCGCGCCAGCAGCGCTGTGTCCCATCGTCGGCAAGCGGGAACTGATCGCCACGCTGGGACGAAGGACGGCGCCGAGGCCAAGCAACGGTTCCCGGCCGGGAAGGCGAAGCTGGACGCGCTGTACAAGGCGAAAGCGAGCACCAACCGAATAGCCGTACGTGAAGCATACGCGCGGAGGAACAAGGCGGAGGGGTGAATACGCCGCCCAGGCTGATGGCGCCGTCATCGGTGGAGTGGGAGCGGCAGCTCGCGGCTGCTCGTCGAATCCAGAGGACCCGGGCCTGAACCTCAGCTGATTCGCGTTGTCTCGAACAACGCGGACCTCACCTTCAGCGAAGCCCTCGGGCGATGTTGCGGCAGATCAAGGAAAGGAGATCGTCGTGTCGACATAGTTTGCCAATTCGCACGAGAGCGAGGGAGGGCACGCCATGGCCGAGGCTGAGCACGCGCAGATTCTGCGAAACCCCAAGTTCCAGGAGTTGGTGAGACGCCGTTCCAGCTTCGCCTGGACGCTCGCCGCCGTCATGCTCGTGATCTATCTGGGCTTCATCCTGGCAGTGGCCTTTGCGCGCAACCTGATGGCGATGAAAGTAGGCAGCGGCGTCACCTCGATCGGCATCCTGCTGGGGTTGGCCGTGATCCTGGCTGCTTTCCTACTGACCGGCATCTATGTCTGGCGTGCGAATACCCGCTTCGACGATCTCACGCGCGACCTGCGGAAGGAGATCGCGTGATGCGGCGGCTCTCCGGTCTGCCCCTGGCGGCCGCCCTGGTGGGCGGCAGCGGGGCCTTCACCGCGGCCGCTTTCGCGGCAGGCGCCCTGGAAGGCACGGTCGAGAAGCAGGGGCTCAACATCGCGGCCATCGTGATGTTCTTCATCTTCGTGCTCGGTACGCTATTCATCACCTACAGGGCCGCAGCGGCCACTAAATCAGCCGCCGATTTCTACGCGGCGGGCGGCGGCATCACTGCGCTGCAAAATGGAATGGCGATCGCCGGCGACTACATGTCCGCGGCCAGCTTCCTCGGCATTTCGGGCCTGGTGTTTGCCAGTGGCTTCGACGGGCTGATCTACAGCATCGGCTTCCTCGTCGGCTGGCCGATCGTGCTGTTCCTCATCGCAGAGCGGCTGCGCAACCTCGGCAAATTCACCTTCGCCGATGTCGCCAGTTTCCGGTTGGACCAGACGCAGATCCGCATTCTGTCTGCGACCGGCACGCTGGTGGTGGTGGCCTTCTACCTGATCGCGCAGATGGTCGGCGCCGGCAAATTGATCGAGCTGCTCTTCGGCCTCGACTACCTCTATGCCGTTGTCATCGTCGGTGCGCTGATGATCGTCTATGTCGCCTTCGGTGGCATGAAGGCGACCACCTGGGTGCAGATCATCAAGGCCTGCCTGCTGTTGGCCGGCGCCACTTTCATGGCGCTGGCGGTGTTGTGGCGCTACGGCTTCAACCCGGAAGCCATGTTCGCCGACGCGGTCTCCATCCATCCGAGGGGCGATGCCATCATGGCGCCGGGCGGGCTGGTGTCCGATCCGGTCTCGACCATCTCGCTCGGCCTTGCGCTGATGTTCGGTACCGCCGGGCTGCCCCATATCCTGATGCGCTTCTTCACCGTCTCGGATGCCAAAGCGGCGCGGAAGTCGGTGTTCTACGCCACCGGATTCATTGCCTATTTCTATATCCTGACCTTCATCATCGGCTTCGGCGCGATCACCTTCCTGATGACCGATCCGACCTACTACGCGGCCGGGGTTGGCGGCGTGATCAATAAGATCACCGGTCTTCTCGGCGGCACTAACATGGCGGCGATTCACTTGGCGAATGCGGTGGGCGGCAGCCTCTTCCTCGGCTTCATCTCAGCCGTGGCCTTCGCCACCATCCTGGCGGTGGTGGCGGGGCTGACGCTCTCCGGCGCCTCCGCGGTCAGCCACGACCTTTATGCCGAGGTCATCGCCCGCGGCCGCACGAATGAGCGGAAAGAGGTGAACATCTCCAAGATCTCGGCGGTGGTGATCGGCATCGTCGCCATCGTGCTCGGCTACGTCTTCGAGAATCAGAATGTCGCCTTCATGGTCGGCCTTGCCTTCGCGGTCGCCGCCAGCTGCAACTTCCCGGTGCTGCTGATGAGCACGATGTGGCGCGGCTGCACCACGCGGGGCGCGATGTGGGGCGGCTTTGCCGGCCTGTTCTCCGCCGTCGCGATGGTGGTGCTGTCCAAGGCGGTCTGGGTGCAGACGCTCGGCTTTCCCAGCGCGATCTTCCCCTATGACAATCCGGCGCTGTTCTCGATGGCCATCGCCTTCGGAGGCATCTGGCTGGTCTCGAAAGTGGATGCCAGCCAGCGGGCACGCGCGGAGATCGCATCCTATGAGGCGCAGTTCGTCCGGTCCGAGACCGGCATCGGCGCCGCTTCCGCGCACATCCACTGAACGGAGGCAGGTGGCCCGACGCCGAGCCACCTGCGCCCCATGCCGAGCGGCTTCGACGCACGCAACCCGCCCTTCGACCGGCTCGCCGGCCACGAAATCGAGACGCTGCGCGCCGCGCTCGACATCGGCTATTTCCCGCCCGGCGAGGTGATCCTTGCGCATGGCCGCCCGGCCGAGAGCCTGCATGTCATCATCAAGGGCTCGGTCGAAGTGCGAGAAGGCGGCACGTTAAACACCGTGCTCGGTCCGAAGGACAGCTTCGACAGCCGGGCCCTTGTGCACGGTGCGGCCGGGGAGGATTTCATCGCCGCGGAGGAGACGCTCGGTTACCTCATTCCCGGCGATGTCGTCCGCACACTGGTGGCGGGCAATGCTGGCTTTGCCGCCTTCTTCTATTCGGAAGTCTCGGACAAGCTCGATGCCTTCGTGCGCGCGCACCGGGCCGAGGGCGTGGAGAGCGTGCTCCGCGCGCGGGTTCGGGAGGCGAGCCGCGGCCCGGCCGTCGTCGTCGATGGCGCGACCAGCCTGGAGGAGGTCGGCCACTTGATGCGGGAGGCGAACATCAACGCCCTCTTCGTACAGGACGGCGACCGCACCGGCGTGGTCACCGGCATGAACCTCGCCAAGGCCGCAGTGCTGAGGCGCCTGCCGCTGGAGACGCCAGTGCGTGATGTCTGCCATTTCGACGTTATCGCGGTGTCGGCGGATGACTTCATCTTCGAGGCGCTGCTGTTGATGACGCGGCACGACAAGCGTCGGATCGCGGTACGGACCAACGGCGCTTTCTCGGGGTTCCTCGAAGATATCGATATTCTCGGCCTGGTCGCCGGCAATTCCCAGCTCATTCCCGGGCGCATCGACCGTGCGCGCGGCGTCGATGACCTCGCCATTGCGGCGCGCGATATCCAAGCGCAGGTGGAACGCCTGCACCGCCAAGGCGTGCGGGTGGAGGCGA
Organism: Roseomonas sp. CAU 1739; assembly: GCF_039839775.1. Taxonomy (NCBI): domain Bacteria; kingdom Pseudomonadati; phylum Pseudomonadota; class Alphaproteobacteria; order Acetobacterales; family Roseomonadaceae; genus Roseomonas; species Roseomonas sp. CAU 1739. Next base: position 1,899 of record NZ_JBDOQQ010000021.1, on the reverse strand, counting down.
TCGCCGACATCACCTCCGACCTCAACCGACGGCTCTTCGTGAAGCTGTTCGAGCTGCTCGCGCCGGCTTCCATCCGCGAAGCCGGCTGCCTGATCCTGATGGGGTCGGAAGGTCGCGGCGAGCAAACGGTACGCACCGACCAGGACAATGGCCTGCTGCTGGCCGTACCGGTCGACGATGCCGATCTGGCGACCTTCCGGACGGATTTCTCCAGTGCGCTGGCAGGGTTCGGATTCCCGCCCTGTCCCGGTGGCGTGATGGTCGACAACCCATTGTGGTCGCAGCCGGTGGAAGGGCTCGTGCGGCAGATGCGGGCCTGGACGCTGGACCGCACGCCCGAAGCAGCGCTCAACCTGGCGATCTTTTTCGACGCCGTGGCGCTGTGTGGGCGAACCGAGCTGCTGGCCGAGGCGCGCGGCGCGCTGGTCGAGATGATGCGTGGCGAACAGGCGTTGCTGGCGCGCTTCGCCAACCTCATCGAAAGCTTCGGCACGCCGAGCCTCGGCGTGCTGACGTCGCTGATGGCGACGGTGGGCGTTGGCTCGGAGGCGATCGACATCAAGAAGGCCGGCATCTTCCCGATCGTCCACGGCATCCGCACCATGGCGCTGGATCGCGGGATCATGGTCACTGCTACCGCCGGCCGGATCGAGGCGCTGGCCGAAGCCGGCGCCTTCGATACGGAATTCGCTCGGGAGCTAATCGGCGCGCTGCGGGTCTTCATGGAGTACCGGCTGCAAACGCAGCTTGAAGCGGTGCGGCGCGGCGCGCTGGAGCGGGAGGCGTTGGTGCGGCCTTCGCAATTGCATTCCGCCGACCGTGATATTCTGCGCGATGCGCTGCGCATCGTCCGGCGTTTCCGCGAGTTGATCCGCAACCGCTACAAGCTAGGAGCCTTCTGAGACATGCGGGGCGCTCTGTGGCGGCTGTTCTACAGGGCGAGCCTCGGCGATCACGCCTACCAATTCCTGTTCCGGCCTGGCCCCGCAGACGAGGTGGTGTCGCTTGACTGCGAGACGACGGGGCTCGATCCGAAGCGCGACGACATCGTGGCAGTTGCCGCCGTGCTGATCCGTGGCAATCGGATCCTGACCAGCAGCCGCTTCGAGGCGCTGGTGCGGCCGGACGAGGCCCAGCCAGGTGCGGAGTCGATCAAGGTGCACCGGCTGCGGCAACGCGATGTGGCTGATGCGCAGCCAATGCGGCGGGTGCTGCCGGGGCTGCTGCGTTTCATCGGCGGGCGGCCACTGGTCGGCTACTACATCGATTTCGATGTTCGCATGCTGGACAAGTACACGATGGACCTGTTCGAAGCCAAACTGCCCAATAGGCAGATCGAGGTTAGCGCCCTGTACTATGATCGCAAATACCGCGATGCGCCGCCCGGGAGCACCTTCGACCTGCGCTTCGCGAGCATCCTGGCCGATCTCGGCATCCCGATGCTCGAGGCGCATGACGCGCTGAACGATGCCATCATGGCGGGAATGGCCTATCTCGCGCTGCGGGACATGACGTCGCGTGGAGCACGCATCCAGCGAGAGCGATTCAGGGGCGCACCGCCGCCGCCGACCGGAGCGTAATTTGAAAGGATCGCTTTTCGGAGTCTTCTCCGATTGGGGTTGTCGGGGTCACCCTGATCCGCGCCGTGTGGCGCCGAGCGCCCGTCATCGAGCTTGGCGCGCGCATCATTGGCGTCGATGAATGCGCGTAACGAAGCGCTCAGAGCTACGGCACAATCATCTGTGTGTCAATCGGCACGCAAACGGGACCTCCGATTGGAGTGCGCCCCTTGGGGTGGACAGGATCAGGCGGCGGCTTTGACCGTCTGCCGGGCGTGTTGTGCCTCGAACTGCACGGGGCTGAGGTAGCCGAGCGCTGAGTGTAGGCGTCGCGTATTGT
>NZ_JBDOQQ010000020.1:0-97638 GCF_039839775.1 Roseomonas sp. CAU 1739 | reverse complement strand
GGCCAATCCGCGCACCATGCGCACCATGTCCGAGCACGTCGATGTGGACGTGACCGGGCTACTGCAGAAGCAGATGAACATGGACGAGGCCGGCGAGGCGCTGCTCGACTGCATCATCCGCACGGCGGATGGCCAGTTCACAGCGGCGGAGATCCTCGGCCACCGCGAATACAGCCTGACGCGGCTTTACGAGAGCGCGTGATCGGCGCGGCCAAGGGGCAACTTTCCCCCTTGGCCGTCCGAACCCGGCTTGGCTAGCATTCGGTTTCGATCCGACAACAAGGAGCCGAGCCCGACATGCCCAGCCAGGTCGTGACCACCGATGTCATCGGCGGTGCTTCGCTGAGTGGCGCGGAATACCTGCTCGTCAGCGCCGGCGGCATCCTGCGGTACAACTTCAGCACCATCGGCGTCACCTCGGGCGTCGGGGCCAGCACCGTCTTCAACTACGGGCTGGTGCACAGCGAAGGCAACGCGCTGGTGGCCTATGCCCTCAGCGAGGTCGTGGTCCGCAACCTGGGCGACATGATCGGCATCGTGTCGGGCATCGTCACCTCCGAGGCCGCCGAGGTCTCGCTGTTCAACGCCGGCAGCCTGATGAGCACGAACCAGGCTTTCTGGGCCGCCAATCCCGGCGCCGCGCCGACCGTCGTCGAACTGGACAATACGGGCGTGATGTCGGGCGCCGTCGCGGTGCGGATCGACGGGCAGCAGATCACCTCCTTCGTCAATGCCGGCACCATGAACGGCACGGTCGCGGCCATCCAGCTGAACGACCTCACCCTCGCGGCGACGCTGGTCAATCGCGGTGACATCGCCGGCCCGCAGGCCATCGCCGTCGCCAATACCACGGCGGCGCTCACCCTGCTCAACAGCGGGCATATCGACGGCACAGTCCAGCTCGGTTCCGGGGGCGACCTGTTCGACAGCCGGGACGGCACGACGAGCGGCCTGGTGCAGGGCATGGATGGCGACGACACGATGGTCGCCGGCACCGCCCTCGGCGCCTTCGACGGCGGCGTGGGGCAGGATGTGCTGATCGGCGGGGCCGGCGCGGATACGCTGCTCGGCGGCCTCGGCCTCGATACGCTGGATGGCGGCGGGGGCAATGACAGCCTGGTCGGCGGTGGCACCGGCGATGGCGCCGATCTGCTGCTTGGTGGCGCCGGGGACGACATCCTGGCCGGCGGCCTGGGCAGCGACGAGATGGACGGCGGCGAGGGCAACGACATCCTGCGCGGCGGCGCCGGGGCGGATTTCCTCGATGGCGGCCTCGGGCGCGACCTGCTGGACTACGCACTGTCGCTGGCCGTGAACGTCAACCTCGGCACGGCGGAAGCCTCGGGTGGCGATGCCGCGGGCGATGTCTTCAGCGGCTTCGAGAACCTCGCCGGCGGCACCGGCAACGACACGCTGACCGGCGATGCCTTCGCCAACGTGCTGTACGGCCGCGCTGGCAACGACCTGTTGAGCGGCGCCGGCGGCAATGATCTGCTGGTCGGCGACCTCGGCAACGACACGCTGGATGGCGGGCTCGGCGCGGATGTGCTGCGCGGTGGCGTGGGGGCGGATGTGTTCCGCCTGTCCGCGACGACCTACAGCCCGAATGTCGCCGGCCAGCGCGACCGCATCTTCGACTTCGTGCGCGCCGAGGGCGACCGGGTGGATCTTTCGCTGATCGACGCCGATGCGGCGCTGGCGGGCAACCAGGCCTTCGCCTTCGTCGGCAACCTCGCCTTCACGGCGGCGGGACAGGTGCGCGCGGTCGCCTCCGGGGCCAACTACCTGGTGCTGGGCAACACCGACGCGAACCTCGCGACAGCGGAATTCGCGCTGGTCATGACGACCGCGACCGCGCCGATCGCGGCCGACTTCATCCTCTGACCAGCGCGCAATTGTCGCACCGCCAGCGACATGCCGGGCTCAGCCTTCGACGCGCGGCATCTTCTGTTCCACCAGCGTCGCCAGCATCCCGCCGCCATACGGGATCGCGGCGTCGTTGAAGTCGTAGTGCACATTGTGCACCTCGCAGCCGCCGGCATCGCCCACACCGTTGCCGACATGGATGTAGGCGCCGGGCTTCTCGAGCAGCATGTAGGCGAAGTCCTCGCTGCCCATCACCGGGGATCGGTTGCGCTCGACATGCGCCTCGCCGACCAGCGCCACCGCCGCGTCGCCCATCGCGACCGCTTCCTCCGGCGTATTGATGGTGGGCGCGGCGATCTCGCGGAAGGTCACCTCGGCGGTCGCGCCGAAGCCGGCGGCAATGGATTGCGCCACGGCCTTCATCCGCTCCTCGACCATGCGCATCGTCTCCACACTGAAGGCGCGCACGGTGCCCTTCATCGCCACGCGGTCGGGGATGACGTTGTAGGCATCGCCGGCGGTGAAGCCGGTAACGCTGATCACCGCTGAATCCAGCGCGGCGACATTGCGTGACACGATGGTCTGCAGCGCCGAGACGATCTGCACGCCGACGATCACCGGATCGACGCTCGATTCCGGCCGCGCGCCGTGGCCACCGCGGCCCTGCACGACGATGTCGAAGAACAGCGCGCCGGCCATCACCGGCCCGGGGCGGATGGCGAACTGCCCGACCGGCAGGCCGGGGCGGTTGTGCAGGCCAAACACCGCGTCGCAGGGAAACCGGTCGAACAGCCCGTCGGCGAGCATCGCCTGCGCGCCGCCGCGGCCTTCCTCGGCCGGCTGGAAGATGAAATGCACGGTGCCGTCGAAATTCTTCGTCTCGGCCAGGTACCGCGCGGCGGCGAGCAGGATGGTGGTGTGCCCGTCATGGCCGCAGCCATGCATCTTGCCCTCGATGGTGGAACAATGCGCGAAGTCGTTGGCCTCGGGCATCGGCAGCGCGTCCATGTCGGCGCGCAGGCCGATGCGGCCCTGGCCATTGCCGTTCCGCAGCACGCCGACAACGCCGGTCCCGCCGATGCCGCGATGAACCTCGATGCCCCAGGCGGCCAGGCGCTCGGCGACCAGCGCGCTGGTGCGCACCTCCTCGAAGCCCAGCTCGGGATGGGCGTGGAAGTCGCGCCGCCAGGCGGTCAGCTCGTCCTGCCATTCCCGGATCCGTTCCACTGCGCTCACGCGTCGCTCCGTCTCTGTCATGGGTCGGCGATCCCTATAGGGTGCCGCGCCTGCCTGGGCTACCGTTGCCCCAACAACAAGCACCAGGAGAGGATTTCGTTCATGATGGACCGCCGTTCCATGCTTGCCGGCCTCGCCGCCGCCAGCCTGCCGGCCGCGGCGCGGGCCCAGGCCGCCTTCCCCGACCGCACGGTGCGCTACATCGTCCCCTTTCCGCCCGGTGGCCTGACCGACATCATGGCGCGGCTGGTCGGGCAGAAACTGTCGGAGACCTGGGGCAAGCCCGTGGTCATCGAGAACCGCGCCGGCGGCAATGCGCTGATCGGCGCCGATGCCGTGGCGAAGGCCGCGCCGGATGGCCACACGCTGCTCGCCATCACCATGACGCATGCGGTGAATGCCTCGCTGTTCCCGAACGCGCCCTACAATTTTCGGCAGGACCTGACGACGATCTCGGTGCTGGGTTCGCTGCCGCTGGTGGTGGTGGTGAATGCGGAGAAGAGCCCGGCGCACAGCCTCGCGGAGTTCATCGCGCTGGCGCGCACCGAACGGATGAATGCGGGGTCGTCGGGCAATGGCTCGCCGCCGCATCTGGGCATCGAACTGGTGCGGATCGCGGCGCGGGCGGGCGACAACATCCAGCACGTCCCCTATCGCGGCGGCGCGCCATCCGTCACCGACCTCGCCGCCGGCAATCTCGACTTCATGGTCTCGAACCTGCCGGAATGCATCGCGCAGATCCAGGGCGGCCGGCTGCGGCCCCTGGCGGTCACCTCGGCCGAGCGCCACCCGCTGATCCCCAACGTGCCGACGGTCAAGGAAGCCGGCCAGCCGAGCCTGGAGATGACCAACTGGACCGCGGTGATGGCGCCCGCCGGCGTGCCGGCGCCGATCCTTGCCCGGCTTGAGGCCGATACGCTGGGCGCGATCCGCGACGGCGATGTTGCCCGCCGCGCACGGGAAGGTGGCTTCACGGTCGAAGGCTGGGATCGTACACGGTCGAACGCCTTCGTGGCGGAGGAGACCGCGCGCTGGGCGCGGTTGATCCAGGATGCGGGGTTGCGCGCGGACTAATGCGGATTTCCCTGAACGACGCGCAGGCGCTCGCGCGCAATGCCCTGGCCGCCGCCGGCGCGCGGCCGGAGATGGCCGCGGCGACCGCCCGCGCCCTGGCCGCGGCGGAAGCCGCCGGGCAGGCCGGACATGGCCTGTCGCGCGTGCCGCAATACGCCGCCTTCCTGAAGAATCGCCGCGCCGATGGTGCGGCGGTCCCGCGCATCGTCAATGAACGCGGCGGCGCGGTGCTGGTCGATGCGCGACATGGGCTCGCCTATCCGGCACTGGCGCTGGCGGAATCGGAAGCCGCCTGGCGGGCGCGGGCGCATGGCGTGGCCTTCGCGGGCGTGACCAATTCCCACCATTCCGGGGCGATGGGCCTGCCGGTCGCGCGACTGGCGCAGCAGGGGCTGGTCGCACTGGCCTTCACCAATTCCCCCGCGGCGATGCCGGTGCCCGGCGGCGCGCGCCCGCTGATGGGCACCAACCCGATCGCCGCCGCCTTCCCGCGCCGCGACGGGCCGCCGCTGGTCATCGACATGGCGCTGTCCGAGGTTGCCCGCGGCAAGATCATGGTCGCCGCCAAGGAAGGCCGGCCCATCCCCGAGGGCTGGGCCGTCGATGCGCTGGGCCGCCCGACCACCGACCCGAAGGCGGCATTGTCGGGTGCGATGCTGGCGATGGGCGGGGCCAAAGGCGCGCTGCTGGCGATGGTGGTGGAATTGCTGTGCTGCGCGCTGACCGGCGCGGCCTTCGGCTTCGAGGCCGACAGCTTCTTCGAGGATGACGGCAATCGCCCACGCCTGGGCCAGGCGTTGCTGGTCGTCGATCCCGGCGCGCTCGCCGGCACCGACGCCTTCGCTGCGCGCATCGAAACCTTCGTCGCCGCCATGACGGCCGAGGACGGCGTCCGCCTGCCGGGCAGCCGGCGCGACGCGCTGGCCGCCCGCGCCGCCGCCGATGGGGTCGAGATACCGGACGCGCTGCACCAGCGCCTGATGGCCCTCGCAGCTTCGTGACCCAGCCCGAACTCGACCGGCATTGCGGCCCGGCCGCCGTCGCCGCGCTGTTCGCGCATCGGCCGCAGGATGTGATGCGGCTGTTCCACACGCCGGAGCGCCGGCGCGAAGCCGGGCCGCATTGCGCCGTCATGGCCCGGCAGCGCCGCCCCTATCGGGAGGTGACGGCAGCCGATCTCGCCCGTGTCGCCGGCACGCAGCACCATGGCGGGCTGGTGGCGCTGGCGCTGCCGCGGCCCGTGCCCGCGCTCGACGCGCGCAATCCGCCCGCCGCGATCGGCGCGGTGCGCGTGACGCCGGTGCTGGATGGCATCGGCAATCCGCACAATCTCGGCGCCATCGCCCGGTCCGCGGCCTTCTTCGGCTGCCGCGCGCTGGTGCTGTCGGGCGACCCGCGCCAGGCCGGGCTGTCGGATGCGGCTTTCCGTACATCCGAGGGTGGGCTGGAGGCGCTGGAAGTGTTCCGTGCCGAGGATCTGCCCAGGGCGCTGCGCGGCCTCGCCCCACGCATCCTGACCGTGGCCGCCGTGGCGCATGGCGGCGTGCCGCCCGCGCAGATCCCGCGCGACACCCCGATCGCCCTGGTGCTGGGCAATGAGGAGGATGGCGTGACGCCGGCGACCCTCGGCGCCTGCGCGATGCGCGTGACGCTGCCGCCGGTCGGGCCGGTCGAAAGCCTGAACGTGTCGGTGGCCGCGGCGGTGCTGATCCACGCCCTCGGCGGTCCGTGACGCGGCGAACCTGGTTGGATGGCGGAGGCCCGTGGGCGGCAGATTGGGCTGAAGGTTGGAGGGGCCTTGCCCCTCCAAGCCACCCCACCAAAGGCTTAAGGCCTTTGGAAACCTCGACCTGGCGTTGGGCGCGGCGGTTCGTCCCCGCGATGAACGCGGCTTTGGGCCGGCGAGCCCGTTCGGCAATCGAGCCCGCCTGCGGCGCGCAGCGCCCAGTGACAGGTTCTAGAAGGGTCAGAGCCGATCGCGTCTGACTGGAATCCGTCAGACCTGAGACGGTGCTCGTTCAAACAGGGGGGTTCAGGCGGCTTGCGTGAGCGCGGTCGAACGCCAACCGCGCGACGCCATTGGTGGGGGCATGAGGCACTGCCTCGCGTAGAGGGGGCAAGGCCCTCTCTGTGCCCATGCGTCACCGCCCTACCCCACCGCCACGCATACCCGCCCGTGCGCGGTTCGGGCCGGACCGCATGAACCCCGCATCAACTCGGGGCTTGCGGTGCGGTGCGGTATCGGTCCAATCGACCGCATGAACGCAAGCCCGGGCGAGGCGACGGCGCGGATCGAGGCGCTCACGGAACAGGGCGGGCGCGTGCTGCGCGCGAGCGGCCGCCTCGACACCGCGGCCGCGGCGCGGCTTTGGCCGGTCGCCATGAAGGCGGCCGAGGGCGAACCGATCATCGCGATAGACCTCGGCGGGCTTGAGGCCATCGATTCCGCCGGCGCCGTGCTGTTGCTGACGGCCGCCCCGGGGGCCGAGCTGCGCGGCGCGCCCGACCAGGCTGCCGCCGTGCTGGAACGCACCCGCAAGGCGCTGGAGACGATCCCGCCGCCCGGCCCACCGCCGCCCTGGCACCCGATCACCGCCATCGGCCGGGCCACGGTGGGCAAGATCCATGACGGCATCGCCGGCATCGCCTTCATCGGGGAAGCGCTGGTCACGATCGCGCGCGTGGCGACCCGCCCGAGGCTGCTGCGGCTGTCGGACGTGCTGCGCCATCTCGACGAGGTCGGCACCCGCGCCTTCCCGCTCACCCTGCTGCTCGGCTTCCTGATCGGCATCATCCTGGCCTACCAGTCCTCGATTCCGCTGCGGCGCTTCGGGGCGGAAGTCTTCGTGCCCAACCTGGTCGGCATTTCCCTGCTGCGCGAATTGGGGCCGCTGCTGGCGGGCGTGGTGCTGGCCGGGCGCACCGGGTCGGCCTTCGCCGCCGAACTCGGCACCATGACGGTGAACGAGGAAGTGGACGCGCTGAAGATCATGGGGGTGGATGCCACCGCCATGCTGGTGCTTCCGCGGCTGGTCGCCGCCACGCTGGCCATGCCGGTGCTGGCGATGCTGATGAACGTGGCGGGGCTGGCGGGGATGACGCTGATCATGGGCACGCTCGGCTACCCGTGGGCATCGGTGCAGTCGCAGTTGCAACAGTGGCTGTCGCTGCAGGACCTTGCCGGCGGACTGTTCAAGGCGGCCTGCTTCGGGCTGGTGATCGCCGGCATCGGCTGCCGCGCTGGGCTTTCGGCTGGGCGCGGGCCGCGCGCCGTGGGCGACGCGGCGACCGCGGCGGTGGTCGGTGGCATTGTCGCCATCGTGGTGATGGATGGCATCTTCGCCGTGCTGTTCTTCCGGATGGGCATCTGACCATGGCCGATGACCCCGTCATCCGCGCCGAGGGGCTAGCGGTACGCTTTGGCAACCGAACGATCTTCAAGGACGTTTCCTTCGAGGTGAAACGCGGTGAGATCTTCGTGATCCTGGGTGGGTCGGGCTGCGGCAAGTCCACCCTGCTCAAGGCGCTGATCGGGCTGGTGCCGCTGGCCGCCGGCCATGCCTGGCTGCTGGGCGAGGAACTGGCCACCGAGGACGACGCCGCCCGCCGCGCACTGTTGCGCCGCATCGGCGTGATGTGGCAGTCCGGCGCGCTGTTCGGGAGCATGACCCTGGCGGAGAATGTCGAACTGCCGATCGAGGAACACACCGACCTGCCGCGCCCCGCGCGCGTGGCGCTGGCGCGCTCCAAGCTCGGCCTGGTCGGCCTGGGCGACGCGGCGGGGCGGCTGCCGGCGGAGATCTCCGGCGGCATGGCGAAGCGTGCGGGCATCGCGCGCGCGATGGCGCTCGACCCGCCGCTGCTGTTCCTCGACGAACCGGGCGCGGGGCTCGACCCGATCACCTCGGCCGGACTCGACAAACTGATCAAGGACATCGCCCGTGACACCGGCACGACCTTCGTCGTGGTGACGCACGAATTGCAATCGATCCTGGCGATCGGCGACCGCTGCATCATGCTCGACAAGGACGCGCAGGGCATGATCGCCGAGGGCGACCCGCGACAGCTGAAGGCGGACAGCACCCAGCCCACCGTGCGCGCCTTCTTCCGGCGGGAGGCCGCGTAGATGGCCCGGTCAGGGCGCTCGCTCTACCTGCGCGTCGGCATGCTGGTCGTCGCCGGCACGGTGCTGGCGATCGGCTTCATCCTGTTCCTCACCTCAGGCAGCTTCGGCCCGCGCCAGCTGATGTTCGAGACCTATGTCCGTGAATCGGTCGCCGGGCTCGAGGTGGGCGCCCCGGTGCGCTTCCGCGGCGTCGCGGTCGGCCGGGTGACCGAACTCGGCCTGACCTCGGTCGTCTATGGCGTGTCGGAAGGCGGGGCGGACAACAGTGCAAATCGCCTGGTGCTGATCCGCTTCGCGCTCGACCCGACGCGCTACGGCAATACCCCGGTCGAGGAAGCGGTGCGCGCCGGGCTGCGCGTGCGCATGGCGAGCACGGGCGTGACCGGCGTCTCCTACCTCGAGGCCGATTTCGTCAATCCGGAGCGGTTCCCGCCGATCGAGGTGCCGTGGCGCCCGGCCTTCCCCTACATCCCATCCATCCCATCCACCATCAACCAGGTGACGACGGCGGCCGAGCGGCTCATGACGCGGCTGTCGGACATCGACCTTGACGCGCTGTTCACCTCCGCCACCGACCTGATCACGGATCTGCGCCGCCAGGTGGACGGCCAGGGCGACCTTGGCGTGACGCTGCGCGAGGCGGCGGCGACCATGACGGCGCTGCGCCAGGCGATCGAGGGGGCCGAACTCGCCAGCACCGTGCGCGATGTGCGCGAGGCGGTGAACCGCATCGGTGGCGCCGGCGAAGCCGCCGAGCGGCTGCTGGACGGCCCGGCGGTCGCCTCGGCGGTGAACAACATCAGCCAGGCTGCAGCCGACCTGCGCACCTCCATCGCGCGTCTGCCCGCGGTGATCCAGACGCTTGAACTGGCGCTGCGCAGCGTGCGCGGCACCACCACCGATGCGCAGGCCGACCTTGGCCCACTGCTGCGCGACCTGCGGGCGACCGCCGCCAGCCTGCGCGACACCGCCGAGGCGCTGCGGCGCAGCCCATCGCAATCCCTGTTCGGCCAGCCGCCGCCACCGCCAGCCCGGGACCGCCGCTGAATGACCCTGCGCCGCAGCCTTCTCCTCGCCCCCGTCGCGCTCGCGGCCTGTTCGGTGCTGCCGGACCGACCCTACCTGGACACGCAGCGCTTCCCGCTGGAACCGCGACGGACGGGTGCGCCGATCAGCGGGCGGGGGCGGCGGACGCTGCTGCTGCGTACGTTGCGCGCCGGGGCCGGGATGGAAACACGCAACCTGCGCACCATCCGCCCCGACGGCACGGAAAGCCTCGATTTCTACGCCGAATGGGCGGCCCCGCCGGCCGAGGCCGCCGAGCAGTCATTGCGCCGCTGGCTGATCGATTCGCGCCTGTTCGCGGCCATCCTGTCCCCCGGCAGCCGAGTGACACCGGATTTCGTCATGGAGGGCGAGATCACCGCGCTCGCTGCCAACCAGGGCCAGGGTGTCGCGCGTGCGGAGCTGACCCTGCTGCTGGTGGACGAGCGCAACGGCAGCCGGCTGGTCGGTCAGCTGGTGACCGACGGTACTGCGCCGCTGCCCGCCGGCACCGCAGCGCCCACCCCCGAACAGGCAGCCGCGGCGATGTCGGCAGCGCTGGGCAACGCCCTGGCATCCCTGGAACAGGCGCTGGCGCGCTACGCCTGAAGCAATTCGCAGGATGTGATGTGTCGCGGTTGGCTCTGCGTTGTCGCTCGGCTAGCGTGGCCACGGAATGAGCGGGCGCCATGCCCGGCACCTCGGGAAGGAGAGCCCGCCTGATGTTCAGACGCATCGCCATCGCCGCCGCAGCCCTGCTGGGCATGGGCTACCTGATCCCCGCGGCGCAGGCCCAGACGGGCGACCCGTCCTTCAACCTGATCAACCGCAGCAGCCGGGTGATCTACGAGGCCTATGCCTCGCCGTCCTCGGACAGCAACTGGGGCCAGGATCGGCTCGGCCAGAACATCATCCCGGCCGGGCGCAGCTTCGTCATGCGCCTGCCGCAGGGCGAATGCATCTACGACCTGCGCGTCGTCTATGACCGGGCAGGCGGCCCGTCCGAGGAACGCCGCAACATCAACCTGTGCAACCTGACGGAGCTGGTCTTCGACGGCCGGCCGCAGCAGCAGGGCGGCCAGCAGCCGCAGCAGGCGCCGCAGCAGCAGGCCCGCCCGGGTCCGGGCCAGGGCGCGCGCGGCAACCCATCCTTCAACCTGGTGAACCAGGGGCAGCAGACGGTGATGGAAGTGTACGCCTCGCTCGCCACCGACCAGAACTGGGGACCGGACCGGCTGGGGGCCGACACCGTCGCACCGGGCGCGGTCTATCCGGTGCGCCTGCCGGAAGGCGACTGCATGTACGACCTGCGCTTCGTCTACCAGAACGGGCAGTCGCAGGAGCGGCGAGGGGTGAACCTTTGCGAAGTCACGAATGTGACGCTGCCGCTGCAGTAAGGCCGACGCGATCGTCGCGATGAAAGGGGCGGGCCCGGCGGGGTCCGCCTTTTCTTTTGGGGCGGATGCCGGAGGGGCGCCGCCCCTCCAGACCACCCCGCCAGGGGGCAACGGGCCCCTGGACCGCGGAATGCTGGTGCCTGTGGAGACGTGGCGCCGATTGGTGGCGAGGGGGAGATGCTGCGGGCTGTGCAGAACGTGCCGGCCGGCGCCTTGCGCCTGCGGCCATGCACAAAGACATCGCCGGCAAGAACTCAGTTCATGCTCAGGGTTACACTGGCAGGTCCAGCCCGGCGCCAGGTCCCCGCGGTCCAGGGGGCCGTAGCCCCCTGGTGGGGTGACTTGGAGGGGCAACGCCCCTCCAACCTTTCACGTCACGCAGCAGCCTTCGCCAGCGCCTTCCACACCGCTTCCGGCGTCGCCGGCATGTCGATGGTGGCAACGCCCGCATCCGCCAGCGCATCCACCAGCGCGTTCATCACCGCCGGCGGCGAGCCGACCGCGCCGGCCTCCCCTGCCCCCTTCACCCCGAGCGGGTTGGTTTCGCAGGGCACCGCGACCAGTTCGACCTCGATGGATGGCAGGTCGTCCGCCCGCGGCAGCGCGTAGTCCATGAAGGATGCCGAGATGAGCTGCCCGCTGTCGCCGTCATAGGCGGTGCGTTCCAGCAGCGCCTGGCCGATGCCCTGGGTGACGCCGCCATGCACCTGGCCGCGCACGATCAGCGGGTTCAGCGCATGGCCGACATCATCCACCACGATGTAGCGCGCGACGGCGACGACGCCGGTTTCCGGATCGACCTCCACCTCGGCGACATGGCAGCCATTGGGGAAGGTGTGGGACTTGATCTCGGCGGTTTCCTGCGCGTCGAGGATGGTCGCCTCGATGCCCGCCGCCGCCTTCTTCCGCTGCACGGCGGCGAGTTCCAGGATGCCGATCGCACGATCGGTGCCGACCACGGTGAAGCCGCCGTCGCGCGGGGTGAACTCGATATCGGCGACCGAGGCTTCCAGATGCTCCGACGCCGCGATCTTGCCTTTCTCGACCACGCTCGCGGTGGTCACCAGGATCGCCTGGCCTTCGGAATACAGGCTGCGGGCGCCGCCGGTCCCACCGCCATCGGGCAGCGTGTCGGAATCGCCCTGCTTGACGCGGATCTTCTCGATGGGGATGCCGAGTTCGAAGCTCGTCATCATGGCATAGGCGGTCTCGTGGCCCTGGCCGGTGGATTGCGTGCCGACATAGACATCGACGAATCCGTCATCGGCGAATTTCACCGCGGCATTCTCGGTCGGCGAACCACCGGTCGCTTCCAGATAGTAGGCGAGACCGATACCGCGCTTCTTGCCGCGCTTCGCCGATTCCGCCTTGCGCGCGGGGAAGCCGGCCCAGTCCATGTTGGTGAGCGCGGTGTCGAGGATCAGCGCGAATTCGCCGGAATCATAGCGCTGCCCCATCGCCGAGGTGTAGGGCATGGCCGAGGACGGCACCATGTTGCGCCGGCGCAGCTCGATGCGGTCGATGCCGACTTCGTGCGCCGCGGTGTCGATCAGACGCTCGACCAGGTAGTTGCTCTCCGGCCGCCCGGCGCCGCGATACGCATCGACCGGCACGGTGTTGGTCATCACGCCGATGACCTGCGCGTGGATCGCCTGGAAGCCGTAGACCGAGGCCAGCACCTTCGTCCCTGCCCCGGTCGGGATGAAGGGCGCGAAGGTGTTGAGATATGCCCCCATCCCCGCCCAGTTCTTGGTGCGCAGCGCGAGGAACTTGCCGTCCTTGTCCAGCGCCAGTTCGCCGATGGTGATGTTGTCGCGGCCATGGGTGTCGGACAGGAAGGCCTCGGTGCGTTCCGAGGCCCACTTCACCGCGCGGTTGATGGCGCGCGCCGCGAAGGCGGTCAGGACATGTTCGGGGTAGATGAAGATCTTCATCCCGAAGCCGCCGCCGACATCGGGGGTGACGACGCGGAAATTGTCGGTCGAGACCTTGAAGATGTTCTGCGCCATCACGTTGCGGACCAGCCAGGAGCCCTGGGTGTTGGTCGTAATGGTCCAGTGGTTGCGCGCGGCATCGTATTCGGCGAGCGAGGCGCGCGCTTCCATCGAGGCGACCACGACGCGGTTGTTCACCACGCGCAGCCGCGCGACATGCGCCGCACCCTTGATCAGCGCATCGACCTTGGCGGCGTCGCCGGTTGCCCAGTCGAAGCAGGTGTTGTTGGGCGCGCTCGGCCAGATCTGCGGCTGGCCGGGGTCGGTCGCGGTGGCGAGGTCGGTCGCGGCGGGTAGCAGGTCGTAGTCGATCTCGATCGCCTCGGCGGCGTCGCGGGCCTGGGCGATGGTCTCGGCGACGATGAAGGCGACGGGATCGCCGACATAGCGCGCGACACCTTCGGCGAGTACCGGATGCGGCGTGGCCGAGGTCGGGCTGCCATCGACCGACTTCACGGGCGCGAGACAGGGCAGATGCCCGATGCCGGCCGCGGCGAGGTCCGCCCCGGTCCAGACGCCGAGCACGCCCGGCATGGCCTTGGCGGCCCCGGTGTCGATCGAGACGATCTTCGCATGGGCATGCGGGCTGCGCAGGACATAGCCCTGCGCCTGCCCCGCCACCGCGACGTCATCCGTGTAGCGGCCACCGCCCTTGAGAAGGCGGGGATCCTCGACGCGACGGATGGATTGGCTCAGGCCGAACTTCGCCATGCCCGGTGTCTCCCTTGGTTCCTGCTCCCATCATCTGCGATGCGGGGGCCGTATGGGAAGGGGGCGGCGCTCGCCTTTGGCGAGCGCTTGAGTCTTTGTGCGTCCCTCAGGCGGCGGGCGCGGCCCATCCGGGCCGCTTGCCTTCGCGCCCTGCACCGACGCGCCGGGGGCAGCGGGCGGTCGGGGCGCGGCCGCGCTGTGCGCTCGCGGCCCGAGGCAAAGCCTCGGGCCGCGGAATGGCGTCAGTGTTCGGCGGCGGGCGCCTTGCGTCCGAACAGCCGCTTGCTGCCCTCCCGCATCGATTGGAACACCACGTACAGCATCGGGATGACGAAGATGCCGATGACCGCGGCGCCGATCATGCCGCCGAACACCGCCGTGCCCACCGCGCGGCGGGACATCATCGCGGCCCCGGTCGCGAAGACCAGCGGCACCAGCCCCAGCACGAAGGCGATCGACGTCATCATCACCGCACGGAAGCGCAACCGTGCCCCCATCACCGCCGCATCGCGGATGGAGAGCCCTTCCTCGCGCTTCTCCTTGGCGAATTCGACGATCAGGATGCCGTTCTTGGCGGCCAGCGCGATCAGCACCACCAGACCGATCTGCGCATAGATGTCGAGCGGCATCTTGGCGACGAACAACGCCCCGAAGGCAGCCAGCACACCCACCGCGACCGACAGCAGCACGGGCACCGGGATAACCCAGGATTCATACAGCGCGACCAGGAACAGGTAGGCGAACATCACCGCGAGCGCGAGGATGTAGATGGTCTGCCCCGAGGCCAGCTTTTCCTGATACGCCGTGCCGGTCCATTCATAGCCATAGCCGCGCGGCAGCACCCGGGCCGACAGCGATTCCATCGCCGCAAGCGCATCGCCAGACGACACGCCCGCCCGCGGCGCGCCGTTGATCGAAATGGCGCGGTAGTTGTTGTAGCGGAAGATGGTCTGCGGACCGATGCGCGTCTGCACATCGGCGACCGCACGCAGCGGCACCATCTCGCCGCGCGTGTTGCGGACATGGATGCGCCAGATGTTCTCCACGTCACGGCGGTCGGCAGCCTCGGCCTGCAGATTCACCTGCCAGGTGCGGCCGAACAGGTTGAAGTCGTTGACGTAGAAGCCACCCAGCGTGGCCTGCAGCGCGGTGAACACATCGGAGATGCGCAGGCCCAGCGCCTGCGCCTTCTCCCGGTCGAGGTCGAGATACAGCGTCGGGTTGGTCGCGTTGAAGGTGGAGAACACCGCGGTCAGCTGCGGGTCCTGGTTGGCCGCCACGATCAGCCCCAGCATGACCGCGCCGAGTTCGGCGGGCGGCCGCCCTTCATAGTCCTGCAGGATGTATTCGAAGCCACCGCCGGTCCCCAGCCCGATGATCGGCGGCAGGTTGAAGGCGAAGACATTGGCCGTGCGCACCGCCTGGCCGGCGCCAAACACCCGCCCGATCGCCGCCTGCACCGACATCGCCGCATCGGTGCGGTCGGCGAACGGCTTCAGCCGCGCGACCAGGAAGGCGGAATTGGACTGCGCACCGCCATCGATCAGCGAGAAGCCGACGATGGCCAGCGTGCCCTGGACCGACGGGATGGACTTCAGGATCTCCTCGACCTGCACCACCGCTTCGCGGGTGCGGGAGACGGAAGCGCCCTGCGGCAACTGCACCTGGACGAAGAAGGCGCCCTGATCCTCCTGCGGCAGGAAGCCCGACGGCGTGATCTTCGACATCTCCCAGATGCCGAAGAAGAAGCCGCCGGTCAGCACGATGGACAGGATCGACACCCGCACCAGGCGCGACACCACGCCGGCATAACGGTCGCGCACCCAGTCGATGCTGCGCAGCCAGCGTCCCATGATGCCGGGCCGGTGGCCACCCGCATGCGCATGCGGGCGCAGGAACACCGCGCACAGCGCCGGGGACAGCGTCAGCGCATTGATGGCGCTGATCACCATCGCCGCGCTGATGGTCACCGCGAACTGGCGGAACAATTCGCCCGACAGGCCCGGGATGAAGCCGATCGGCACGAAGACCGACAGCAGCACCAGGGTGATGGCGATGATCGGCGCGGTGATCTGCGCCATCGCCTTCTTGGTCGCCTCGCCGGGGGTGAGGTGCGGTTCCTCCTCCATCACCCGTTCGACATTCTCCACCACCACGATGGCGTCATCGACCACGATGCCGATGGCGAGCACCATCGCCAGCAGCGAGATGGTGTTCGCCGAATACCCCAGGGCGAGCAGGATGATGAAGGACCCGATCAGGCTGACCGGCACGGCAATGGTCGGGATGATCGTCGCGCGCATGTTCCCCAGGAACAGGAACACAACGATGACGACCAGGATGAAGGCCTCGATCAGCGTCTTGATCACCTCATGGATCGTGTCGTTCACGAAGTCCGAGGTGTCGAAGAAGACGCGGTGGTTCACCCCCACCGGATAGCGGGCGCGCATTTCCTCGAGCGCGCGGCGGACATTCTCGGCCGCCGTCACCGCGTTCGCACCGGGCTGGAGATAGACGCCGAAAGTCACCGCGGGCTTGCCGTCGAAGCGGCTTTCGGTGTCCATGCTGGCGGCGCCGAGTTCGACGCGCGCGACATCGCGCACGCGCAGCACCGAGCCGTCCGGATTGGCGCGGATCAGGATGTCGCCGAACTGTTCCGGTGTGGTCAGGCGGCCCTGGGTCTCGAGGTTGATCTGGAATTGCTGGTCGTCGGGCATCGGCCGGCCGCCCAGCCGGCCCACCGGCGCCTGCACGTTCTGCGCCTGGATCGCCGCCACCACGTCCGATGGCGTGAGGTTGAGGCTGATCAGCCGGTCCACCTCGAACCAGATGCGCATGGAATAATCCATCGCGCCGAACAGGTTCACCTGGCCCACGCCCGGCACGCGCGCCAGCCGGTCCACGATGTTGATGGTGGCGTAGTTCGACAGGAACAACGGCGTGTGCTCGCCGCTTTCCGAATACAGGAAGATGAACTGCAGCACCGCCGAGGACTGCTTGCGCACCGTGACGCCCTGGCGCTGCACCTCCTGCGGCAATCGCGCCAATGCCGCCTGCACGCGGTTGTTCACGTTGACGGTGGCCAGGTCCGGGTTGGTGCCCAGCTGGAAGGAGACGTTGAGGCTGTAGGACCCGTCATTGGCGCTGTTCGACCGCATGTAGATCATGCGGTCCACGCCATTGACCGATGCCTCGATGACCTGCGCCACGGTCTGTTCGATGACGGTCGCCGAGGCGCCGGGGAAGCGCGTGGTGACGGATACCTGCGGCGGCACGATGTCCGGCAGCTGGGAGACGGGGATGCGCGTCATCGCCAGCGCCCCGGCCAGTGCCGTGACGATCGCGATGACCATCGCGAAGCGCGGACGGTCGACGAATATGGCGGAGAACACGCGCGGTCAGCCCCGGACCGGCGGTGCGGCCGGTGCGGATGGCGGTCCGGGGTTCACCGGCTGGCCGGGCCGGACGCGCTGCACACCTTCGACCACCACGGTCTCGCCGCCCTGCAGGCCGGATTCGACGACGGCCACCTGCCCGGTCGAGCGGCCAAGCGCGATGTTGCGCCGTTCCGCCTTGTTGCCCTCGCCGACCACGAAGACATAGGCGCCCTGCTGGTCCTGCAGCACCGCCGCACGCGGCAGGGTGATCGTCAGCACCGGCTCCGAGCCCTCCAGGAACACGGTGACGAACTGGCCGTCGACCAACTCGCGCGGCGTGACCGGCGTCGCGCTGTCCGAGGCCCGGCGCACCGGGTTGGGGATCAGCGCGCGCACCAGGATGGTGTCGGTGTTGCGGTCGATCTGGTTGTCCACGAAGTCCACGCGCCCGGTCTCGCTGTACATCCGCCCATCGGTGGTGCGGATGCGCACGCGCACCGCGTCGGGCCCGCCGCGCCCCTCGAAGCGGTTGCGCAGGTCGAGCGCGGTGCGCTGGCTGACCGTGAAGGCAACGCGCATCGGGTCCTGGCTGACGATGGTCGCCAGCGTGCCGGTATCGGGGCCCACCACGTTGCCGATGGACAAGATGGTGCGGCCGATCTGCCCGGCGATCGGCGTCGAGATCTCGGTGTAGCCGAGGTTGATCTGCGCCACCCGAACCGCGGCCTGGGCGGACAGCACCTGCGCCTGCCCGGTGCGTTCGGCGGCCTGCGCGTTGTCGAAGGCGACCTGCGTGCCCGCGCCGCTCTGCCGCAGGTCGCGCGCGCGGGCCAGCGCCACCTGGGCGTTCTCAAGCTGCGCGCGGGCCGAGGCCAGGCCGGCCTCCGCCTGCTCGACCTGCGCCTCGAAAGGCGCGCGTTCCAGACGGTACAGAACCTGGCCCTCGGTCACGTCGGAGCCTTCACGGAACAGGCGTTCCTGCAGGAAGCCGGTGACGCGGGCGCGGATGTTCACCCGGTCCGTCGCCTCGACCCGGCCGACGAATTCGGTCGTCTCGGTGATCGGGCGGCGTTCGGCCGTGATCACGCCGACGGCCGGCGGCCCCTGCGGGCCGAACTGCGCGGCAGCGGGCAGCGCACCGGCGAGAAACAGGGCAACGGCACCGGCGAGTACTCGGATCATGACGGCTTCCACTGGCGAGCCTCCGACATGAGGGGGCGTTGTGCGGTGCGTCAAGACCGTTGGCCAAAGGGCCGGCGGCCTCGACGGGTTGTATGCGGACACCCGGGCCCGCCGGGCGCCAGCCTAAAGCGTGATCGCCGCAGGTGGAATCGCCGGAGGCGCGGATCACGCGATCAAACAAAGGGCATGGAGCACGAGGCGCAGGCGAAAGCGAACGGATCCTGCCCTAATGCGCGACGAAGATCGGACAGGTGGCGCCGGCGAGCAGCTTCTGGGTCACCGATCCGGTGAACAGGGTGCGCAGGCCCGAATTCTCGTAGGCCCCCATGACCAGCATGCGCGCCGGCATGGCCGCCGCTTCCGCCAGCAGGGCTTCCAGCGGATGGGAGCCGACCACCGGCACGCCTTCCGCCGCCAATGTATGGCTGCGCAGGAAGGTCGCTGCCTCCTCGGCCATCCGCGCCGCCTTGGCGCGCGTGGGATCGACCGACAGCACCTTCACCGGCAGCCCCGCGCCAAGCCCGAGCAGGGCGAACAACTGCAGCGCCCGCATCGCCGGCACCGAACCGTCATAACCGACCAGCACGCCGCCCGCATCCGGCACCGGGCCCGGCGGCACCACCAGCAGCGGACGGGGCCCATCATGCAGCAGCGCCCCGATCACCGGCGCGACGTCGCCGTCATTCTCCTCAAGCCCCAGGGTCGAATCGCGGCCGATCACGATCATGTCATGGGTGGCGCCGGCGCCCAGCAACGCGGCCTCCGGTGCCTCGGTCAGCCGCAGGCGCTGGAAGGGCGTGTCCCCGGCCGCGGCGGCGCAGGCGGCAAAGGCCTGGTCGGCCTCGGCTTCCAGGCGTTGGGCGCGGGCGGCGTCGCGGCGTTCCTTGAAGGCGCCGGCGCCGGGGGGAACCGGTTCATGCGCGGCGTGCACATGCGGCCAGTCGAGCACCGTCGCCGCCGTCAGCGCGGCGCCGCTGCTGCGTGACAGGGCAATGGCGAGGTCGCGCGCCGCGATGGCGCCTGCGGTGTCGTCCAGCGCGACCAGGATACTGCGCAACATGGCTCGCTCCTCGCCCACCCCATGGGACGGCCGCCACTCCGTCCGGCCGGACGCCGCGGCCCCAGCCGCCGCACGATCTAGCGCGGATCGCGACCGGCGCGAAGCGCTGGCGCCCGAGCGCCCTGCCCTGTCATTGGCGGCGGCGCCGGCCGGGATCATCAAGGCGTGCCGGCGGGGTCAGGGCGGCCCGGGCAGGCGCAGGAAAACCAGGGTGCATACAACCAGCGCGCAGGCGAAGACCAGCAGCGCTGCCGCCAATCCGCCGGCCGACGCGGCCAGGCCCGAGACCGCCTGCAGCACCGCCGCGCCCCCGAAGAAGGATATGTTCATCGCCGACAGCGCCCGGCCGACACGTTCCGGCGGCACCGCCGCGCGCACCAGCGCGAAGCAGATCACCTGCGAGGAAACCAGCAGGCCGAAGCAGAACAGCAGCACCGCATCCGCCGCCACCCCCCAGCCGAGGGCGCCGCCCGCGACCAGCAGCCCGATCGCCGCCGCCGCGCCGAGATGCCCACCCACCAGCAGCGCACGCCGGTGCCGCTGCACGCGCCGTTCCAGCATGCCGAACACCACCGGCCCGACGGTCAGCGCCACCGTGCAGGCCAGCAGCACATTGCCGGCGGGCACGCGGGTCAGGCCCTTGACCTCCATCAGCCACGGCCCGCCCCACAGCCCGCGCACACCCAGCACGGCGGCGAAGGAGGCGAAGGCGATCACCACCGGCGCGCGGATCGTGCGCGACAGGCCAAGCGCGATGACATCGCGCGCATCGTCCAACATGCTCCGCCGCGCCTGGGGCGCGGTTCGCACGTCCCGGACGATGACGCAGACCGCAAGCGCGGCGCCCACCGCCAGCGTCGTGCAGGCGAGGTAGCCGCTGCGCCAACCGGCATGGTCCACCAGCAGCGCCAGCGGGCTGGCCGACAGCAGCATGCCGGTATTGCCGAAGGCCTGGATCACGCCGCCCCAAAGGCCGAATTTCTGGGGCGACAGGGTCTTCGCCGCATAGGTCATGGGGCACATCAGCATCCCCGAGCAGCCGACGCCCAGCACGACCTGCGCGGCCAGCATCGACCATGGCCCGGTCGCCACCGCCCCCAGCGCCGAACCCACCGCGGCGATTGCCAGCAGCGCCAGCGCCGTCGGCTTCACGCCAAA
Source organism: Roseomonas sp. CAU 1739 (assembly GCF_039839775.1). NCBI lineage: Bacteria > Pseudomonadati > Pseudomonadota > Alphaproteobacteria > Acetobacterales > Roseomonadaceae > Roseomonas > Roseomonas sp. CAU 1739. The sequence continues at coordinate 77,413 of NZ_JBDOQQ010000020.1, read as the reverse complement.
ACGGTCGAGCGCCACGCCCACCGGCAGCATGGTCAGCGCGAAGGCCGCGGGGAAGGCGCCGGTCAGCGCCGCGAGGCCATCGGCGGTGATGCCGAGGTCGCGCTGCAGCACATCCGCCGCCATCGCCGGCAGCGTCCGCACCGCGTTGGAGAAGACATGCCCGAGCGTGAGCGCGAGGATCGCGAGGCTGAGGGCGTTCACGCCGCCGCCACGACCTCGGTCCCGGTCAGCCAAGCCGCGCCGGGAGGCACCGGTACGGCGTCGCACGCAGCGGTCGAACCGAACCGCATCGTGGTCAGTTCCGGAACATCTTGCCGGGATTCATGATGCCGCGCGGATCGAGCGCGACCTTCACGCTGCGCATCACCGCGAGCGCTTCCGCGCCATGTTCCTGTTCGAGGAATTCCCGCTTGCCCAGGCCCACGCCATGTTCGCCCGAGCAGGTGCCGCCCAGCGCCAGCCCTTCGGCAACGATGGCGCGATCCAGCGCCCAGGCCTGTTCCAGCCCTTCCTGGCTGCCCTCGGGGAACAGGATCAGGCAGTGGAAATTGCCGTCGCCGACATGGCCTACGATGCAGGACGTCAGGCCCGAGGCGCGCGACTTCTCCTTCGCCCCCAGCACTGCCTCGGCCAGGCGGGAGATCGGTACGCAGACATCGGTGGTGATGCCGCGATGGGCGGGCTTGAGCGCCACCGCCGCCCAATAGGCATCGTGCCGCGCCTGCCACAGCCTGTTGCGCGATTCCGCGTCGGTCGCCCAGGCGAAGCCGGTCGCGCCGTAGTCGCTCGCGATCGCCTCAACCGCCTCGGCCTGTTCCTTCACCCCGGCATCGGTGCCGTGGAATTCGAGGAATAGCGTTGTCTTCGCCGCGAAGCCCTCCAGCTTCGAATACTTGATGCAGGCCTCCATCTGGTCCTCGTCGAGCAATTCGATGCGCGCGACGGGGATGCCGGACTGCATGACGGTGATCACCGTCTCGACGGCGGCGGCCAATGTGGGGAACTGACAGACGGCGGCGGACATCGCCTCGGGGATGCCGTGCAGGCGCAGCCGCACCTTGGTGATGACGCCGAGCGTGCCTTCCGACCCAATGAACAGCCGCGTCAGGTCATAGCCGTTCGACGCCTTGCGGACGCGCCCGCCGGTCTGGATCACGCGGCCATCGGCGAGCACGACTTCGAGGCCCAGCACATTCTCGCGGATGGTGCCGTAACGCACCGCGTTGGTGCCGGAAGCACGGGTCGCGCACATGCCGCCGATCGTCGCGTGGCTGCCGGGATCGACCGGGAAGAACATGCCCTTGTCGCGCAGGAAGGCATTCAGCTCCTGCCGCGTCACGCCTGGTTCGATCAGGCAGTCCATGTCTTCCTCGTTCACCTCCAGCACCGCAGTCATGCGGGACAGGTCGAGCGAGATGCCGGCGCGTACCGGATTCACATGGCCTTCCAGGGACGTTCCCGCCCCGAAGGGCGTGACCGCCACACCATGCTGGTGGCACAGCGCGAGGATGCGGCTGACCTCCTCGGTCGTCTCCACGAAGGCGACGGCGTCGGGCAGGGTCGGGGTCGTGGTGTCCTCCCCGCGGCTGTGCTGTTCGCGCACGCTGCCGTTCACGCTGAGGCGGTCGCCGAGAAATTCCCGCGCGGCGGCAATGACGATCTCGACCGGGGTGGTGGTCAGGGACATGGGCGTTACTCCTCCCGCCCCAGCGGGCAGGTCAGGCAATGGGGACCGCCGCCGCCGGCGGTGAACAGGGAGAGGTCGGGGTCGAGCACGGTGAGGCCTTCCGCCCGCAGCGCGGCGTTCAGCGTCGCCGACCCGCGCGCGGATATGACGCGCCCGCCACCGAGCGCGAGGATATTGCAGCCGAGCTGCATCGCATCGCGATACGCCACGTCGATGCAGCGGATGCCGTGCGCGCCAAGCCAGGCGACGAAATCGGGATCGAGCACATCGAGGCAGGCCACCGCAAGCCCCGGTGCCGCCATGCAGAACAGCACGTCCAGGTGCAGGAAGTGTTCGTCGAAGACTTCGACCCGCACCTCCCAGCCCTCGGCGCGCAGCCAGGCGGCGAATTGCTCCGCGCCCGCCAGGTCGGTGCGGCCGCCGGAGGCGCCGATGCAGGCGAGGCCGGGCCGGATGATGTGGATGTCCCCGCCTTCCAGCGTGCCGGCGCTCGACTTGCGCCAGAAAGCGGCGGCATGGAAATCGATAACGGCGGCGTATTCCCCGCGCCGCTGCGGGCGTTCCAACTGCGTCAGCACCGGGCCCCAAGGCGTGACCACCGCCGAATCCCGCGTATAGGCCATGTAGGGCAGGTGCGGTTCGGGCGGCAGGATATGTACCCGCGCGCCGCCTTCGCGCAGTGCCGCGACCAGCTCGCCATGCTGCGCTGCGAGTGCCATCGCCGATGGCTGCTGCGCCCCTGCGAGCGTGCGACGCACGATCGCGTTGGTGGGGATCCAACGGTAGTGATCGGGCGGGCAGACCAGCACATCGGTCAGCGCGCCGGTCTCGGAACTGACGGCCCATTGCGACATGGCGCGCACCCTGCCCCGCGCATGCCTGCCAGTCCAGGGCCGGGTTTGACGCTTTCCGGGACGCAGCCTAGCGTCCCTGCCATAGCAGCCCAACAAGAGAGGAAGCGGCGCCATGGCGAATGCGGTCAAGGAAGCGTGGAAAGCCGGCAAGGCCGTGGTCAACGGGTGGCTCGCCATCCCGAACGCGTTCTCCGCCGAGATGTATTCCAAGTGCGGCTGGGATTCCGTGACCGTGGACATGCAGCATGGCGTCCAGGACTACCTGTCCTGCGTGGCCTGCTTCCAGGGCATCCAGCTGTCGCCCGGCGTGACGCCGATGGTGCGCGTGCCGTGGAATGAGCCCGGCATCGTCGGCAAGGTGCTCGATGCCGGTGCGATGGGCGTGATCTGCCCGATGGTGAACACCGTCGAGGAAGCCCGCGCCCTGGTGCAGTACAGCAAATATCCGCCGCGGGGCACGCGCTCCAACGGACCGATCCGGGCTGGCGCCTATGGCTCCTCGGGCAACTACCAGAAGACGGCGAATGACGAGATCCTCGTCATACCGATGATCGAGACCAAGCAGGCGATCGAGAACATCAAGGGCATCCTCGATGTCCCCGGCATCGACGGCATCTATGTCGGCCCGTCGGACCTCTCCTTCTCCTACGGCAAGGAGCCGAAGCTCGACGTCGAGGACCCGGAAATCCTGGCGATCTACGACATGCTGCTGGCCGAGACGTCGAAGCGCGGCATCGCGGCGGGGCTGCACAACGGCTCCCCGGCCTATGCCAACAAGATGATCCAGAAGGGCTTCAAGCTGGTGACCATCGCCAACGAGGTCGGGCTGATGTGCCAGGCGGCGACGGCGGCGGTGAAGACCGCGCGCGGCTGACGGATGGACGGCGCGGCAAAGCGGCAGCCAAGCCGCGCCGACTTCCGGTTCTTCATGGCGCACCGGGTGCGCTACGTCGAACTGGACACCCAGGCGATCGTCTTCAATGCCCATTACCTGGCTTGGTATGACGAGGCGGCGTCGGACTACATCCGCGCCGCCGGCTGGGCCTACCAGGATGAGGTGAAGGCGTCGGGCGCGGATTTCCACGTCGTCCGCGGCCTGGTCGAATACAAGGTCGCGATCGGCCGCAAGGCGGAGATCGAGATCGGCGTGCGCTGCACCCGCATCGGCCGCACCTCCATCGCCTTCCAGCCTGCGGTCTTCCCCAAGGGCGGCGATACGCTGCTGGCGACCGGCGAGATCGTCTGGGTGCTGACCGACCAGGCGACCCGTCGCCCCACCCCGATCCCCGACAAGTTGCGGACCATGCTCGCAGCGTTCGAGGGGATGGATTTCAGCGCCCCGCCGTAGGACGCTGCCGCAAACAGTGCGGAAGCCCCAGGATGGAAACGGACTACCTGATCATCGGCGCCGGTTCGGCCGGTTGCGTCGTCGCCGCGCGCCTTTCGGAAACCGGCGCGCGCGTCACGCTGCTGGAAGCGGGGCCGAAGGACCGCCACCCCTGGATCCACATCCCCGCGGGGATGCTGAAGCTGCTGCAGAACCAGAACCTCGTGAACTGGGGCTACGTCGCCGAGCCGACGGAAGCCGTGAACAACCGCGAGATCCGCTGGCCGCGCGGACGCACGCTGGGCGGCACGTCATCCATCAACGGCATGCTGTATGTCCGCGGCAATCCGGCGGATTTCGACATCTGGGCGCAGATGGGCTGCCGTGGCTGGTCCTATGCCGATGTGCTGCCCTTCTTTCGCCAGTCCGAGACCTACCGCAACGGCGGCGACCCGGACTTCCGCGGCCAGGGCGGTCCGCTCCAGGTCGAGGACTACCGCACCATCCTGCCGCTGACCCATCGCTTCATCGAGGCCGCGCAGCAGGCCGGCCACCCGTTCCGGAAAGACCTGAACGGGGAAGAACAGGAAGGCGTCGGCTATTCCCAGATGACCCGCGTCGGTCGCTGGCGTGGGTCGACGGCGCGGACCTATCTGCGTGCGGCCGGTGATCGCGTGCGGGTGGAAACCGAAGCCCAGGTCAGCCGCCTGCTGTTCGACGGAAGCCGCTGCATCGGTGCCGAATTCCGCCAAGGCGGGGAACTGCGCCGCATCACCGCCACACGCGAAGTGATCCTGTCCGGCGGGGCGGTGAATTCCCCGCATGTGCTGCAGATGTCGGGCATCGGGCCGGCCGACCATTTGCGTTCGCTCGGGATCGAGGTCCGCGCCGACATGCCTGCCGTCGGTGCCAATCTCCAGGACCACTACGTCTCCCGTGTGCAGCATCGGGTGAAGGACAGCCTGTCCACTAACCAGCTCGCGCGCGGCGCGCGGCTGGTCGGCGAGGTCGCGCGCTTCTTCCTGCGCGGCAATGGCGCCCTGACCTTCGGCGTCACCACCGCGCAGGTCTTCTCACGGTCGCGCGACAGCCTGGCCAGCCCCGACCTGCAATTGCTGTTCACGCCGGCGTCCTATGCCCCCGGCCAGTTCGGCGTGCTGGAGAAGGAGCCCGGCATGACCTGCGCCATCTGCCCGGTGAAGCCGGACAGTCGCGGCACGGTGATGGCGGTTTCGGCCGATCCCTTCGCGAAGCCGGCGATCCGTCCGAACTACCTCTCGGCGCGATCCGACCAGGCGTTGCTCGCCGCCGGCATCCGCATGGTGCGCGACATCTTCGCCCAACCCGCGATCGCGCAGCACAGCGTGCAGGAAATCCTGCCCGGCCCTGGCGTTGCCTCGGATGACGAGATGCTCGCCTTCAACCGGCAATACGGCACGACGATCTACCACCCGGTCGGCACCTGCCGCATGGGGGAGGACCCCGGCAGCGTGGTGGACAGCCGGCTGCGCGTCCGGGGCGTCGCGGGCCTGCGCGTCATCGATGCCTCGGTGATGCCGACGCTCACCACCGGCAACACCAACGCGCCGACCATCATGATCGGCGAGAAGGGTGCGGCGATGATCCGGGAGGATGCCGCCGCGTGAAGTGAATCACAGCGGCGCGTCACGTCCATAGCGCAGGATGCCAGCAGCCGACAGCATCGGAGGCATCCATGCGTATCCCCGCCACGGGTCTCGCCGGACTTTCCCCGCGCCGCCGCCGCATCATCTGCGAGATCCTGCCCGCCGTGGTGCCCAGCAGCTATGGCAGCGCGCGGTTCAGCGAGATCGACGCCAACTACAAGCCCGGCGCCGGCTACACGACCTGTGGCGGCCTGCCGACGCTGGTCGCACGGCGGCTCGGCGTCTCCGCGGCGCAGCGCAAGGAAGGCATGGGTGGATACGGGCTGGTCGGCATGCGCAACGGCGCCATACGGCGCGGCGCCTGGGTCCATGCCGGGAGTTGTCCCGGCAATGGCGCAGTGACCTCCGCGCCGTTGGGTACGCGGCCGCAACCGGGCGACATCTACATACTGTGCAGCGGTGGCGGCCATGATTTCGGCTGCTGCACCATCCAGCGGGAAGCCGAGACGGACCCGTTCCCGAAGCATCTCGGCGCCAAGGTCGAGCATATCGGCGTGATCGTCGACACCGACTGCAACGCGCTCTGGATCACCGCGGACGCCGGACAGGGCGGCAACGAGCAATACGCCGACTACATGCCACGCCAGTATGACGACACCACCGGATACATGACCGGCGAGCAATCGCGTGAGGGCAAGCCGATGCGCCGGCTCTGTGGCTGGGTCGATGTGGACCGCTACCCCTTCGAGGATGGCTTCAACGGCCAGGCGTAGCGGCGGCGGCCGGGCAAGCCCGACGCAGCCACCACGACGCGGTGCGTCACGTCTTGCGGAGCCCCCGTCCGCGCAGCACCGCGCCCTCGCCAAACTTCGCGCGCAACGTCTCCACCGCCTGCCAGCGGGCGGCGCGTTTCGGCGCCTCCGGATCGGCCAGGTCGCCCAGATCGGCGTCCGCGGCCGGCGCCAATGGCTGCGCACCGATGCCGATCAGCCGGAATGCGGTGCCATCCACCTCCTTCGCCAACAGCGGCCGTGCCGCGGCGAACAGCACATCGGGTAGCCGTGTCGGTTGCGGCAGGCGGACCGCACGCGTGCGCGTGGCGAAGGCGGCTGTCTTCAGCTTCAGCGTCACGCCGCCGGCGGCAAAGTCCTTCTCCTTCAGCCGTCGCGCGAGCTTCTCGCACAGCCGCCACAGCGGTGCTTCCAGTGCCTCCTGCGCGCTGATGTCCGTCTCGAAGGTTGTCTCAGCGCTGATCGACTTCGTCTCGCGATCAGGGTTCACGCGCCGCGTATCCTCGCCGCGCGCACGGGCGGCGAGCGCCGGCCCGTCCTCCCCGAAGCGGCGCATCGCGTCACGCGCATCCAGCGCACCAAGTTGCCCGAGCGTCGAGAATCCCGCCGCCTGCAACCGCTTCGCCATCGCCGGCCCGACCCCAGGCAGCAGCGACACCGGCTGCGGCGCCAGCCAGCCCGCCGCCTCCCCCGCTCCGATCACCGCGAAGCCGCGCGGCTTGTCGCGTTCCGCCGCGAGCTTCGCCATCAGCCGGTTCGCCGCCAGGCCGATGGAGACCGTCACGCCGACCTCGCGTTCCACGGCCAGCGCAAAGCGCGCCAGCACCACCGCCGGCAGGGCGCCGTGCAGCGCCTCGGTACCCGCGAGATCCAGCACCGCCTCGTCGATCGACATCGGCTGCACCAGCGGCGTCAGCGCCTCCATCATGGTGCGGATGCGGCGGCCTTCCTGGACGTATTTCGCCATCTCCGGCTTGATCACCACCGCATCGGGGCACGCGGCGAGCGCCTTGAACATCGGCATCGCACTGCGCACGCCGCGCGTCCGCGCGATGTAGCAGCAGGCGGAGACGACGCCGCGCTTGCCACCACCGACGATCACCGGCTTCGTCAGCAATTCGGGGCGGTCGCGCTTCTCGACGCTGGCGTAGAAGGCGTCGCAATCGACATGCGCGACGGTCAGGCGGAACAGGTCTGGATGCGAGACCACCCGGCGCGACCCGCAGGCGGCGCAACGCGTGGTGGTAGGCTCGACAGCGTGCAGGCAGTCACGACACAGCGTCGGCATGGCCACGGCCGATCAGGAAGGGCAGCGCGACAAGCCAGGCGAGCAACGGCAGCATGACGGCCTGTTCTGCCAGGCTGCGAGGGGCGCGATCGGCGGCAAACCCGCTCGCCTGCAGCGCGAGGCCCACCGCGATGTCGAGCACGAGCACCACGCCCAGCGCCACAACCGCTGACATCGCGCGACGACGCCATGGCACCCGTGCCATCACACGCCGGGCCGCCATCCATAGCAGCAGCGCCATGGCGGCTGCCTCGGCGAGCGCGGCCGACAGGCCACCGATCCGTGGGGCGAGAATCAATTCCCGGATCGGACCCAGGATCGCGCCGGCGAGGAAGGCGAGCGCGCCGTAGGTGAGGCCGGGCTTCATGGGCGCTGGAGGGGCGCCGCCCCTCCAGACCACCCCGCCAGGGGCCAGCGGGCCCCTGGACCGCAGGCTTTTGGCGCCGGGCCGGGTGGGGCGTGGCTATGGCACATCCCACAGCCTCGCGGCGCCGAACACGCCGGACGAATCGCCATGCTTCGCCCGCACAATCGGCGTGCGGGCCACGTCACCGAAGACGTGCGGCGCCATCAGCCTCGGCACCTCGGCATACAGGTGCTGCATGTTCGACAACCCGCCGCCCAGCACGATGACATCCGGGTCGAGGATATTGGCGATCATGCCGAGTGCCCGCGCCAGCCGGTCGGCATGCCGTGCCAGCGCCGCGTCGGCCTTCGCATCCCCCGCCGCGGCGCGCGCCGGCAGCCCGCCGGCATCGCGTGCGCCAGGACCGTCGCAATCGGCGGCGAGGCCGGGGCCGGAAAGGAAGGTCTCGAGACATCCATGCCGGCCGCACCAGCAGCGCGGCCCCGGGAATTCCTCCGGCCGCATCCAGGGCAGCGGCGTGTGGCCCCATTCCCCGGCGGTGCCGTTCGGACCATCCAGCAGCCGGCCGGATGACACTATGCCGCCGCCGCAGCCGGTGCCGATGATGACGGCGAAGACCGTGCGATACCCGGCCCCCGCGCCGTCCGCCGCCTCGCTCATCGCCAGGCAGTTGGCATCGTTGGTGATGCGCACCGCCCGACCGATCGCCGCCGCCAGGTCGCGGTCGAGCGGCTGGCCGTTCAACGCCTGGGAATTGGCGTTCCGCATCAGCCCGGTGACAGGGCTGAGGCTGCCGGGGATGCCGACGCCCACGGTGCCGCGCGCGCCGGTCTCGCCTTCCGCCTCGCGCACCAGCCCGGCCATCGCCTCGACCGTGGCCCGATAGCCGGGCGGCGTGGCGACGCGGCGGCGCAGCCGCACCGTGCCCGCATCATCGAGGGCGACGATCTCGATCTTGGTACCGCCGAGGTCGATGCCGAACTTCATCCCGATCACCGGGCCCCTGGACCGAAAAAGGCAAGAGCCGCCGGATGGAAGGGCAAGGGCAGCGGGCCCGCCGCCGTTTCCCGCCGGATCATCAGCGCGGCGGGACCACCGGCTGCGGCCAGGCCCTGGCCATCGAGCAGCGTCGCCAGCATGGCTGCGACCTCGGCCTGGGTCAGGGTTTGGGACGCGACGAGAACGGCCTGGGTGGCAAGCGTGGGCACGGCGTCCTCCTGGTTCGGATAGGTGCCGGCCGGGATGGCGAAGCGGATCAGCGGCCCGCCAGGGCCGGCAAGCGTGGCCATCGCCGCTTCCTCCAGCGGCAGGAAGCGCAGTGGCAGGGCATCGGCAAGGCGCAGCACGGACTGCGCGGGGGCGAGGCTGACACCGATCGCGGCGGCCACGCGGCCCGTCCCCAGGGCCTCCGCCAAGGCGTCGGGCGCGAGCGCCACGCGCGGCGTGGTGGCGGCATCGAGGCCATGGGCCAGCAGCACTTCCTCCGCCGTGACGCGCGCGCCGGAGCCCGGCGCGCCGACGCCAACCGGCCGCCCGGCGAGGTCCGCCATGCGCCGGATGGCGGAAGCCGCCGGCACGCCGACATGCACGGCCTCGGGATACAGTGCCGCGACGGCACGCAGCCCCGGCATCGCGGGCAGGTCCCACTCGCCCGCACCGCCATGCAGCGCCCGCAGCGCGACATCGGCCTGGGCGATGCCGGCAACGGCCGTGCCATCGGCGATCAGGCGCAGGTTCTCGACGCTGCCGGCCGATGGCAGGGCGACGGCGCGGCCCAGCCCCTGGCCCGGCGGCAGGCGGGCGAAGGCCTCGGCCAGGCGGGCATATTCGGAACCCGGGGCACCGCCGGCGATGGACAGGCCATGGCGCAGCCGCGCCTCGCGCGCTTCGATGTTGCGCCAGGCCTGGGCCAGTTCCTGCTCGATCACCGGCGTCATCTCGGCGCCGGTGGCCCGCCCGCCGGCAGTCAGCGCGGTGCCGATGGCACGCAGCAGGCGTTCTGCCTGGGCACCGGGGCCGTCGAAACTGGTGGGTGGCGTATCGTCCCAGGCGGCGGAAGCGAGCGGGACCCAGCGCCCGGCTTCTTCCCGCAGGCGCAGCGCGCCGTTCACCCGGATCACGTCGCCGGCGCGGTTGCCGTCCCGATTGGCGCCGAGGATGGCGCGCGGCGCCGCACCCAAGGCCGCCGCCAGCGATTGCAGGTTGCGCCCATCCCAGGCGCCGAAGGCATGGTCGCGCGCCAGCCGCAACCGCGCGGCGAAATAGGCGATGCGCGCCCCGCCCGCCGGGTCGGGCGCCTGGCCCATGCGACGGAAGCTCTCAATCTCCAGCAGGCCGGGCCCGGCGGCCTCGACGATGCGTGCCTGCACCATCGCCCGCAGCGCGTCGGTATCCGGCATGGCCAAGGCCGGCGGGGCCGCCAGCAGCGCGATCAGAAGAAGAAGGCGTCGGAGCATGGCGGCTACTCTCCGAAGACCGGCAGGGTCAGCGCGCCGGTCAACACCAGCGCATTGGCCAGGTCGATGAAGAAGGCCCCGGTCAGCGGCACCACCAGGAAGGCGACCGGCGCCGGCCCGTATCGCCCCGCCACCGCCTGCATGTTGGCGATCGCCGTCGCCGTCGCGCCCATGGAGAATCCGAGGAAGCCGGCGGTCGCCACCGCTGCCTCATAGTCGCGGCCCATCATGCGGTAGACCACCAGCACCGCGTAGATCACCGCGAAGGCCGCCTGCGCGCCGACGATCGCCATCAACGGCCCGGCGAGGGCGGCAAGTTCCCACAGCCGGATCGTCGCCATGGTCATCGCCAGGAACAGCGCCAGCGCCATGCTGCCGACTAGGTCCACCGAGGCATCCGACACCGGCAGGCGGATCGCCGGTGCGATCAGGTTGCGCACGATCACGCCGGCGAACAGGCACCACAGGAAATCCGGCAGGGCGATCGGTGCGCCGGCGGTCAGGCTCGCCATCCAGCCGCCGAGTAGCAGGCAGAACAGCACGAGGCAGGTGGTGACGATCGCCCCTTCCGTCGTGGCGGGTTCGACCCTGTCCTCGGCGGTCGCGGTGTGGCCGCCGGCGGCGATCGGTGCGCGCCCGCGCAGCAGGTATTGCGCGACCGGCCCGCCCACCACGCCGCCGAGCACCAGCCCGATCGTAGCGGACGCCATGGCGAGGCCCATCACGCCGGCCAGGCTGTGCGTTTCCTCGAAAATGCGGGCATAGGCGGCCCCGGTGCCATGCCCGCCGACCAGCGTGACCGATCCGCCGATCAGCCCGATCAGCGGATGCTGGTCAAGCAGGATCGCCATGCCGGTCCCCAGCGCATTCTGCGCGATCAGGAACGGCACGACGCAGGCGAGGAACAGCACCAGCTTCGGCCCGCCCTTGCGCAGCCGCCCCAGATCCGCCGACAGCCCGACCGAGGCGAAGAACGCCAGCAGCAAAGGTCCGCGCAACACCGAGGAGGTCTCGATCACCAGCCCCGACCAGGCATGCAGCGCCGCCGCGACCAGCGCGAAGGCCAGCCCGCCAGAGATCGGCTGCGGAATGTTGTAGCGCGCGAGCACGCCGATGCCGGCATTGAGGAAGCGCCCCGCCAGCAGGATCGCCGCCGCCAGCGCCAGCGTTCCCGTCGAATCGAGCGTCATGCGGGCACCTCCGGTGGCAGTGTGCACTGTCCGGCGCGCGGTGCGGAACCCTGCGCGGCGCGCTTGCCCCGGGCGGCGGCGGGTGGTGCAATCCCCGGATGGGTGAAACGCTGCTCGACGTGAAGGGCCTGACCTGCCCGCTGCCGGTGCTGAAGGCCAACAAGGCGCTGCGCGGGCTGCCGGCCGGGTCGCGGCTGACGGTGCTGACGACGGACCCGGCCTCGGTCGCCGATTTCCGCGCCTTCTGCAAGGAGACCGGCCATGCGCTGGTCGCCTTCGGGGAGGAAGCCGGCGCCTACCGCTTCGTCATCCGCAAGCGGGAGGATCCGCCCGCATGAGCGTGCTGCTGCTGACCCATCGCGCCTGCCTGCATCACGATCCCGGTCCGCATCACCCGGAATGCCCGGACCGGCTGCGATCGGTGCTGAAGGCGCTGGATGCCGGGGAATTCGCCGACCTGATCCGCGACCAGGCGCCGCTCGCGACGGTGGACCAGCTGACGCGGGTGCATCCGGAGAACTACGTCTCGGCCATCCTGGCGATCCGCCCCGAACCGGATGAGCATGTTGCTCTGGATGGCGACACCATCATGTCCTGGGGCAGCGCGGAGGCTGCGCTGCGCGCGGCCGGCGCGGCTGTCGCGGCGGTGGATGCGGTGATGAAGGGCGAGTTCCGCCGCGCCTTCTGCGCCACGCGCCCGCCGGGGCATCATTGCGAGGTGGCGCGGCCGATGGGCTTCTGCCTGTTCGCCAATGCGGTAATCGCGGCGCGGCACGCGCAGGCGGAACATGGCGCGAAGCGCGTCGCCATCGTGGATTTCGACGTCCATCACGGCAATGGCAGCCAAGCCTGCGTCGAGGCCGACGGGTCGATCTTCTATGCGTCGTCGCACCAATGGCCGCTGTATCCGGGCACGGGGGATGTGTCCGAACACGGCGTGGGCAATGTGTTGAACGTAACGCTGCCGCCGGGCGCCGACGGCGCGGCGTTCCGCGCCGCCTGGGCGGACCAGATCATCCCGGCGGTCGAGGCCTTCGCGCCGGATCTGTTGGTGATCTCGGCCGGCTTCGACGCCCATGCGGCAGACCCGCTGGCGCAGCTGCGGGTGCGGGAGGCGGATTTCGCCTTCGTGACGGAAGCGCTGTGCGCCATGGCGGAACGCTGCTGCGCGGGGCGGGTCGTGTCGCTGCTGGAAGGCGGGTACGACCTGGAGGCGCTGGGGCGGTCCACGGCAGTGCATGTGCGGGCGTTGATGCGGACGTAAGGCCCGGAAGCGCGACGGGCCAGATGCGTTGGAATGCGGGGATCATCATGGCAGGCGACACCAGCGGCACTGCCTGACTTGCCGTGCTGATCGATGCCGACAACGCAAACCCCAAGGTCATCGAGGCCCTGCTTGGGGAGGTTAGTCGATACGGTATCGCCAGCGTCAAGCGGGCCTATGGCGACTGGACGACGCAGCAGCTTGGCGGTTGGAAGACCAGCCTGCTGGATCATTCCATCCAGCCCATGCAGCAATTCGCCAATACCAAAGGCAAGAACGCGACCGACAGCGCGATGATCATCGACGCGATGGACCTGCTGCACATGCGGGGCCTGGATGGGTTTTGCATCGTCCCAAGCGACAGCGACTTCACGGGGCTGGCGCGCCGCATCCGCGAGAACGGTCTGCTGGTCGTGGGCTTCGGGGAGAAAAAGACCCCGAAGGCCTTCGTCGTCGCCTGCGACCGCTTCGTCTACACGGAACTGCTGCAGCCCCCCGAGGCGAAATCCGCGGCAACGACGGTTGCGTCACCCGAGCCACCTCGCGAAGTCCTGGACCTGATCCGCAATGCGATCGAGGCAGCTTCCGACGACACCGGGTGGGCCCCACTTTCTGCAGTGGGCAGCAATATCGCGAAGCAATCCCCGGATTTTGACTCCCGCAGCTATGGCCACGCGAAACTCAGCGGGCTGGTAAAGTCGCTGCCCAAGCATTTTCAAGTACAGGATCGGCCGCGTCCCGATGGTCAGTCCAAGGTGGTGTTCATCCGCGACCGACAAAGCGCCGCTTAGGTCATCTGGAAAGCGCGGAGGCCCAACCCTGGACGCCGCCGCCACCGGGCAGTATCCCCGCCGCCGACTCCACCGGGAAGGAACCGCCATGAACCGCCGCGCCCTGCTGGCCGCCCTGCCGGCCGCCGCCATATTGCCTGCCGCCGCCGGCGCGCAGACCTGGCCCGACGCCCCCATCCGCGCCATCGTCCCCTTCGCCCCCGGTTCAGCCACCGACACCGTCGCCCGCGTGGTCGCGGATGGCATGCGCCCCTCCCTCGGTCAGCCCGTGGTGGTGGAAAACCGCGCCGGCGCCAACGGCCTGATCGGTGCGGAAGCGGTCGCCCGTGCCGCGCCGGACGGCAACACCGTCCTGATCGGCACCAATTCCACCAACGCCGCCGCCAACGCCCTGTTCCGCCGCGTGCCCTTCGACATGGAGAACGGCTTCATCCCGGTCTCCACCATCGCCACCGTCCCGCTGCTGGTCGCGGTGAAGGCCGACAGCCCGTACCGGACGCTCGCCGACCTGATCGCGGCGGCAAAGGCGCGGCCGGAAGGGATCACCTTCGCCTCCGCCTCCTCCTCCCAGCGCGTCGCGACGGAATCGCTGGCCGCGATGGCCGGCATCAAGATGCTGCACGTCCCCTACCGCTCCTCTCCGCTCGCGGTGCAGGACGTGCTGTCGGGCCGCGTGGACCTGTTCATCGCCGACCAGGCGGTGATCCTGCCGCAGGCGCAGGCCGGCGCGCTGCGCATCCTGGCCGTCACCTCCGGCCAGCGTTCCGCCGCCGTGCCGGAAATCCCGACGGTGCGCGAGGCCGGCAACCTGCCGGACTACGAAGTCATCGCCTGGTTCGCCCTGTTCGTCCCGGCAGGGACCCCGGCCGACCGCGTCACCCGGCTCAACGCCGCCGTCACCGCCGCGCTGGCGACGCCCGAGGTCCGCACCCGTCTCGGCACCTTCGGCATGGATATCCGTGGCTCGACCCCGGCCGAGGCGGTCGCCTTCGTTCGCGCCGAGACGGTCAAGTGGACCAACGCCATCCGCCAGGCGGGCATCGAGCCGGAATAGCCCCCGCCGCCCTTTGGCGGTAGAATGGGCGGGCATGGCCAGTAAACCGACCGAGGCGGGCGACAAGCCCGCCGCTATAGACACCCTCACCTTCGAGCAGGCGCTGGCCGAGCTCGAAGGCATCGTCAAGGCGCTGGAAACCGGACAGGGGGCGCTGGAATCCTCGGTTTCCGCCTATCAGCGCGGCGCCGCATTGCGGGCGCATTGCGAGCGGAAACTCGCCGAAGCCGAGCAGAAGGTGCAGGCCATCGTCGAAGGGCCGTCCGGCCTCACGTTGCGGGATGTCGAATAGCATGGACACCATCCCGGCCCCGACCGAGGCGCTGCGCGTGGCGATGGCCGAAGCCGCGACCGACATCGACCTCGCGCTCGACATGCTGATCCCACCCTCGGAAGGCATCGAAGCCCGGCTGTTCGACGCCATGCGCTACGCTTCGATGGGGGGTGGGAAGCGGCTGCGCGGCTTCCTGGTGCTGGAATGCGCCCGGCAGTTCGGCGTCGGGCGCAACACGGCACTGCGCACCGCCGCGGCGATCGAGATGCTGCACGCCTATTCCCTGGTGCATGACGACCTGCCCTGCATGGACGATGATGATTTGCGCCGCGGCAAGCCCACCGTCCACAAGGCCTTCGACGAGGCGACGGCGGTGCTGGCGGGCGACGCGCTGCAGGCCAATGCCTTCTTCGTGCTGGCCGAGCCCGACACCCACGCCGACCCGGCGGTGCGCGCCGAATTGTGCCGCGGCCTGGCCCGGGCGGCCGGCCCGCGCGGCATGTGCGGCGGGCAGATGATGGACATGCTGGCCGAGGCCAAGGGTGAGCCGATGGAGGAAGCCGAGATCGGCCGCCTGCAGATGCTCAAGACCGGCAAGCTGATCGAATTCGCCGCCGAGGCGGGCGCCATCCTGGGCAAGGCGCCCTTGCAGATGCGCCATGCGCTGGCGGCCTATGGGCGCGACCTGGGCGCGGCCTTCCAGATCGCCGACGACCTGCTGGATGCCACCGCCAGCGCCGAGGAAGCCGGCAAGCGCACCCGCAAGGACGCCGCGGCCGGCAAGGCGACGCTGGTCGGGCTGCTGGGCGTGGACCGTGCGCAGTCGCAGATGGAACGACTGGCGGCCCAGGCGGCGGCGCATCTGGACGCCCTCGGCGATCGTGCCGATCTGTTGCGGGCGCTCGCCCATTACGCGATCGCGCGGAGGAACTGATGACCCGCCCCGCCACCCCCCTGCTGGATCGCGTGAGCGTTCCGGCCGACATGCGGAACCTCTCTACCGACCAGTTGAAGCGGCTGGCCGAGGAGTTGCGCGCCGAGACGATCGACGCCGTATCGACCACCGGCGGGCATCTGGGTGCCTCGCTCGGCGTGGTGGAACTCACCGTCGCCGTCCATGCCGTGTTCGACACGCCTGCCGACCGGCTGATCTGGGATGTCGGGCACCAGGCCTATCCGCACAAGATCCTGACCGGGCGGCGCGACCGCATCCGCACGCTGCGCCAGGGTGGCGGGTTGTCCGGCTTCACGAAGCGGTCGGAATCCGAATACGACCCCTTCGGCGCGGCGCATTCCTCGACCTCGATCTCCGCCGGGCTCGGCATGGCGGTGGCACGTGACCTGAAGGGCGACGACCGCCACGTCATCGCGGTGATCGGCGACGGCGCGATGAGCGCGGGCATGGCCTACGAAGCCATGAACAATGCCGGGGCGTCGAAGGCGAACCTGATCGTCATCCTCAACGACAACGACATGTCGATCGCCCCGCCGGTGGGTGCGATGTCGGCCTATCTGTCGCGGCTGATCTCCTCCCGCCCCTTCCTGTCGCTGCGCGACATGATGTCGCGGCTGGCCAAGCGCTTCCCCGCGCCGCTGGAACGCGCCGCGCGGCGCGCCGATGAATACGCCCGCGGCTGGTTCACCGGCGGCACGCTGTTCGAGGAATTGGGCTTCTACTACGTCGGCCCGGTGGACGGGCATAACCTGGACCACCTGCTGCCGATCCTGCGCAACCTGCGCGACACCGACCATGCAGGCCCGATCCTGCTGCATGTCGTGACGCAGAAGGGCAAGGGCTACGCGCCGGCCGAAGCATCGGCCGACAAATATCACGGCGTGCAGAAGTTCAACGTCGTCACCGGCGAACAGGCGAAGGCGCCACCCGGCCCGCCATCCTACACCAAGGTGTTCGCCAATGCGCTGATCGCGGAGGCGGAAGCCGATGAGCGCATCGTCGCGATCAACGCCGCGATGCCGTCGGGCACCGGGATGGATGCCTTCGGGAAGAAGTTCCCCCGGCGTTGCTTCGATGTCGGCATCGCCGAACAACACGCCGTCACCTTCGCCGCCGGCATGGCGACGGAAGGGATGAAGCCCTTCGTCGCGATCTATTCCACCTTCCTCCAGCGCGCCTACGACCAGGTGATGCACGATGTCGCGTTGCAGTCGCTGCCGGTGCGCTTCGCGATGGACCGTGCCGGGCTGGTGGGTGCGGATGGCGCGACCCATGCCGGCATCTTCGACATCGCCTATCTCGGCTGCCTGCCGGGGATGGTGCTGATGGCGGCCTCCGACGAGATCGAGCTGATGCATATGGTGGCGACTGCCACCACCATCGACGACCGGCCTTCGGGGTTCCGCTATCCCCGCGGCGAAGGCATGGGCCTCGATCTGCCGGCGCGCGGGTCGGTGCTGGAGATCGGCCGCGGCCGCGTGCTGCGGGAGGGCACGTCCATCGCCATCCTGTCCTATGGCGCGCGCCTGCCGGAATGCCTGAAGGCGGCCGATGAACTTGCCACCCACGGGCTTTCCTGCACTGTCGCCGACGCCCGCTTCGCCAAGCCGCTCGACACCGCCCTGGTCGAGCGCCTGGCGCGTGAGCACGAGGTGCTGATCACCATCGAGGAAGGCTCGATCCTCGGCTTCGGCGGGCTGGTGATGCAGCATCTCGCGACGCGCGGCCTGCTCGATCGCGGGCTGAAGATCCGGCCGATGTGCCTGCCGGACCGCTTCATCGACCATGACGCGCCGCGCAAGCAGTATGACGAGGCCGGGCTGAACGCGCCGCAGATCGTGGCGACGGCGCTGGCCGCGCTGGGGCAATCGACGGCGGTGCTGCCGGCGCGGGCCTGACGGCCATGGCCCGCGGCACGACGATCCGTGCCATCCAGCCGCATGTGCTGATGGCGGACCTCGCCGAGCCCTTCGCCTATTCGCAGGCCTGGTATCGTCGCCGAGGTGCGATGCTGGTGGAGATCACCACCGAGGATGGCATCACCGGCTGGGGCGAGGCCTTCGGCCCGCCGGAACTCACCGCGCCGATCGTCGCCTGGCTGGCGCCGCTGCTGGTCGGCCAGGATGCGATGGCGCGGGAGGCGCTATGGCAGGCGCTGTACAACCACCTGCGCGACCACGGCCAGCGCGGCATCGTGGTCGAGGCGATCAGCGCCATCGACATCGCGCTGTGGGACATTGCCGGCAAGGCGCTGGGTGAACCGGTGCACCGTCTGCTCGGCGGCCCGCTGCGGATGGAGGTCGAAGCCTACGCCACCGGCTTCTACCGCCGCGAACGCGACGACCACCTCGCCTATCTGGTCGAGGAAGCGGAACTGCGCCTGTCGGAAGGCTTCCGCACGCTGAAGCTCAAGACCGGCTGGGGCCTGGCGGAGGACATAGCGCTGACCCGCGCCTTCCGCGCCGCCATCGGCCCGGATGTCGGCCTGCTGGTCGATTGCAACCATGCCTATGACGCGCCGGCCGCCATCGCCTATGGCAACGCCGTCGCCGCCTGCGACATCGGCTGGTTCGAGGAACCGGTGCCGCCCGAGGACATCGACGGCTACCTGGAGGTCAAGGCGCGCCAGCCCATCCTGGTCGCGGGCGGCGAGGCCTCCTTCGCCCGCTGGGGCTTCCGCGAGATGATCACGCGGCGCGCCGCCGACATCCTGCAGCCGGACGTCGCGGCCTGCGGCGGCATCTCGGAACTGAAGAAGATCGCCGACATGGCAAGCGCCTTCGGCATCCGCGTCAATCCGCATGTCTGGGGCACGGGCGTGGCACTTGCCGCCTCCCTGCATCTGCTCGCCGTCATCCCGGACAATCCGCCGGGGCTGTTCCCGCGTGCGCCGCTGCTGGAACTGGACCGCTCGCCGCATCCGGTCCGCAATGCGCTGCTGGCGGAACCCATCGCCTTCGGCGGCGGCCGCGTCGCGGTGCCGACAGGGCCCGGCCTCGGTATCACCATCGACCGCGCCGCGCTGGACCGCTTCCGCGCCTGACCCCCTGGCGCCGCCCGCCCGCGCGACGCATCCTCGCGCCCGAATACAAGGGAGGATCGCGATGCACCGTTCCGAAGGCCGCATCCTGACGACGCATACCGGCAGCCTGCCGCGACCGCGCGCGCTGACGGAATTGTTTGCCCGTCGCGGGCGCGGCGAGTCCGTCGACGCAGCCGCCATCGCCCGCGAGGGCCGCGCCGCGACCCGCGCCATCCTGCCGCGCCAGGTCGAGGCCGGGCTCGACGTCATCAACAATGGTGAGCAGGAGCGCGATTCCTTCGCCCTTTACATCCGCCACCGGCTGACCGGCATCGGCGGCCAGAGCCAGCGCGTCGGCTTCGGCGACCTCGACAATTATCCCGAGTACAAGGAGGCCTTCGTCGGCGCCAATGCCGAGAAGGTGGCGGTCAGCAACACCGCGCACCTGCCCGCCGCGATCGGACCCGTCGGCTATCCCGACACCGCGGCGATCGACGATGAACTCGCAGACTTCGCACAGGCGCTGGCGCCGCTCGCCGGTCGCTATGTCGAATCCTTCATGTCGGCGCCCTCGCCCGGCATTGTCGGTTCCATCGTGCAGAACCGTCACTACGATACGGAGGATGCCTATTTCGCAGCCCTCGGCGCCGCGCTGCGTATCGAATACGAAGCGATCCATCGCGCCGGCCACGTGCTGCAACTGGATTGCCCGGACCTGGCACTGGAACGCCACGTCTCCTATCGCGACCGACCGCTGGCGGACTTCCTCGGCTTCGTCGAACGCATCGTCGACACCATCAACGTCGCGATTGCCGACATCCCGCAGGAGCGCATCCGCCTGCATGTCTGCTGGGGCAACTACGAAGCGCCGCACGACCTGGACGTACCGCTCGCCGATATCTGGCCGACCATCAAGCAGGCCCGTGTCGGAGGCTTCGTGTTGCCCTTCGCCAATCCGCGCCACGCGCACGAAACACGCGTGATCGCCGAACACCCGATGGATGACGACCAGATCTTGGTCGCCGGGGTGATCGACACGCTGACCAACTTCGTCGAGCACCCCGAAGTCGTCGCCGAGCGTATCGAACGCGCCGCCCAGGCGGTGGGCGACCCGATGCGCGTGCTCGCCGGCACCGATTGCGGCTTCGACACCGCGGCCGGGCGCGGTCGCGTCACGCCTGATGTGGTGTGGGCCAAGATGCGCAGCATGGCCGAGGGCGCGCGCATCGCCTCGGCACGACTGTTCGGGGGCTGAGCGATGTGCTGGCTCTGCCAGACGCGCGGCCTGCTGCACGCGCAACCCTTGCCGCCGACCGGGATGGGCACCCATCCGGCTGACCTCGCCGATACGGATGACGAGGAGGAGCGCGCGGCGATCATCGAAGCCCCGCCTGCCTCGAGCGGCATGCCACGGCTGGCATCGGGCATGGCGACCGGCAGCGGCGCCTCGGCCCTGCCACGGCCGCGCTGACCCGATGGCGAAGCAGCGCGCCGATGTGGTGCTGGTGGAACGCGGCCTCGCGGAATCCCGCACGCGCGCGCAGGCGCTGATCCTCGCAGGCAAGGTGTTCTCCGGGGAGAAGCGCATCGCCAAGGCCGGCGACCTGCTCGCCGAGGGCACGCCGCTGGACGTTCGCGGCCAGGATCATCCCTGGGTCAGTCGCGGCGGCATCAAGCTTGCCCACGCGCTGGATTTCTTTGGCCTGTCGCCCGACGGTCGCATCGGCCTCGACATCGGGGCTTCCACCGGCGGCTTCACCGATGTGTTGCTGACGCGCGGCGCGGCAAAGGTCTACGCCGTCGATGTCGGGCACGGGCAACTCGACTGGAAGCTGCGCAACGACCCGCGGGTGGTGGTGCTGGAACGCACCAATGCGCGGCACCTCACCGCCGAGCAGGTGCCCGAACCACCCGGCGCGGTGGTCTGCGATGCGTCCTTCATCGGGCTCCGCACGGTGCTGCCGGCGGGGCTCGCGCTGGCCGCCCCCGGCGCCTTTGCCGTCGCGCTGATCAAGCCGCAATTCGAAGCAGGGCCCGAGAAGGTCGGCAAGGGCGGGGTGGTGCGCGACCCGGCGGTGCATGAGGAGGTCTGCGCGATGATACGCGACTGGTGGACCGCGCTGCCCGGATGGCGCGTGCTGGGCATCGAGGCAAGCCCGATCACCGGGCCGGAGGGGAACCGGGAGTTCCTGATCGCCGCGCTGCGGGCATGATGCGGCGGCAGCCGCGCAAGGAACGGGCGCTGCCCCAGGCGCGCGGAGATTTGGTGGTTGCAGGGGATGGAGAGGGGCTCTGCCCCTCTCCAGACCTCACCCCGCCAAAGGCCAAGGGGCCTCCGGACACCTTGTGTTGGTGACATATGGCGCGGCCGAGCGCCTCAGCCGGCCGGCGGCGGCAGCAATACCGTCACCAGCGCCCCGCCACCCGCCGCGTTGCCGAGTTCCAGCCTGCCGCCCAGCCGCTGCGCCATGCTGCTCATCACCAGCACACCGAGGCTGTCACCCTCGGGATCGGGCGTCGTGGCGAAGCCCGGGCCGTCATCGTGCAGCGTCAGGCGGCGCGTGCCATCGGGGTCGCTTTCGAAGCGGATGTCGATCCGCCCGGCCTCCCGCCCAGCGAAGGCGTGCTTGATGGCGTTGGTCACCGCCTCGGCGACGATCATCGACAGGGATGTGGCATCCGCCGGCGTGATGGCCAGGCGCGGCGCCCGCACGCTGACCGTGACATCCTTCCGGCCGGCGGCGGACAGGATGTCGCGCGCCAGGGTCTCGATCGCCTTCTCGAAGCCGGCCTCGCCTAGCGCGGGGTCATGCAGGCGCCGATGGATGGTCGCGACGATCGACAGCCGCGTCACCGCGTCGTCGAGCACCGCGCTGGCGTCCTCGGCGGTTTCGACGCGGCTCGCCTCCAGCGAGAGGAGGCTGGCGACCAGTTGGATGCCGTTGGCGATGCGGTGCTGCAATTCGCTGAACATCAACTGTTCGGAGGCGCGCATGGATTCCATCTGCGCCCGCTTCCATTCCAGCCGCGCGAGCGCCTTGGTCAACCGGTGCACCAGGGCGATCTGGCTGCCGGCAACCAGGATGAAGAAGCCCATCGCCACGATGTCGCGTGGCCACGCGAAGCTCCATGCGCCGGGCGGCGGCAGGAAGAAGTAGCTGGCCGCGAGCAGCGATGCGGCCGCCACCGCCGTCGCCGGCATCCAGCCGCCGACGAAGGAGGTCAGCAGGACGGCCAGGAAGAACGTGACGAAGGGCAGCCCGCCCATCGATTCGGAGAAATGGTACCGGGCGAGGAAGGCGACCGCGAAGGCCGCTGCTCCCACAACCCATCCTGTCCAGGGCCTGCGGACGAGGATGTCGAATACGGCCAAGCCGGTGAGTCTCCTTGTTCGAGGGTAACTAGTGCAACGATCTCGCCGTTTCGTCATTAACCTGGGATACTGCCCCTCATGGAACCCCCGCTGCCCTGCACGGCCTGCCCGCTGCGCCCCCTGGCAGCGTTCAAGCCGGTAACGCCGCTGGAGCTGGCCTCCATCTCCGCATCGAAGGTCGGCCAGCGGCTGTGCACCGCCGGGGCGACGGTGCTGGCGGAAGGCCAGGCGACGACGCGCGTCTATGTCCTGCTCGCCGGTTGGGCCTTCCGCTTCAAGACCATGGCGGATGGGCGGCGGCAGATCCTAAATTTCCTGCTGCCGGGCGACCTGCTCGGGCTGCAGGGCGAAATGCTGGCGAACCTGACCCATGGCGTCGAGGCGCTGACCGAGGTGAACCTCTGCGCCTTCGCCACCGACGCCGTACCCGGGTTCTTCCGCGACCATCCCGGCATCGCGTTCGACATCACCTGGCTCGCTGCGCATGAGGAAAGGCTGGTTGACGACGCCGTGCTGACGGTGGGTCGGCGCACCGCCATGGAACGCGTCGCCGCCCTGCTGGTGCATCTGTACAAGCGCGCCGCCTCGGCAGGCATGGTCGAGGGCGTCAGTATCCCCTTCCCGTTGACGCAGTTGCACATCGCCGACGCGCTGGGCCTGTCGGTGGTGCACACCAACCGGGTGCTGCAGCGGCTGCGCAAGGGCGGCTTCATCCGGCTGGAAGGCCAACGATTGGCGATTGGCGATCTGCACGCGATGCAGCGGGTCGGGCACTACTGGGAACAGCCCGCGCCGCGGCGGCCGCTGCTGTAGGCGCACGGCGCGGCCACAGCCGATCCGGCCGCGCCGCGTCTCCGGTGGCGACCCGCCGGTGAAAATTCCCGCATGGCCGCGCGACGTCCGGCCCTGGCCGTGATCCTGGTCCGCGGCCTGTTGGCGTTGCCGCTGCTGTAGTCCGGCGGGCGCCACCGCGGTTCCTGTGTTTCGCACGCCCCCGGGCTGCACTGAAGCAGGATCCGTTCGCTTTCGCTCACGCCTCCTGCTCCATGCCCTGGTTTGATCGTGCGATTCA
Source organism: Roseomonas sp. CAU 1739 (assembly GCF_039839775.1). Classification (NCBI taxonomy): domain Bacteria; kingdom Pseudomonadati; phylum Pseudomonadota; class Alphaproteobacteria; order Acetobacterales; family Roseomonadaceae; genus Roseomonas; species Roseomonas sp. CAU 1739. Next base: position 54,023 of record NZ_JBDOQQ010000020.1, on the reverse strand, counting down.
CGCGCCCGGTGATTCCACCTGCGGCGATCACGCTATAGCCTGCCGAGCCGCGGCAGGGAGGATAGCATGCTCAAGGTCTGGGGTCGGGTGAACTCGGTCAACGTCAAGAAGGTGCTGTGGATGCTCGACGAGCTCGGCATCCCCTATGATCGCGCCGATGCCGGGATGGAGCATGGCGTGGTCAACGACCCGCCCTATCGCGCGATGAACCCCAATGGCCGCGTGCCGACCATCGAGGATGACGGCTTCGTCCTGTGGGAATCGAATTCCATCCTGCGCTACCTCGCGATGAAGCACGGCGGCGCGCTGTATCCGGCCGACCCGGCGGCGCGCGCGAGTGCCGATCGCTGGATGGACTGGCAGCTTTCCACGCTGGGCCCGGCGGAACGCAACCTGTTCTGGGGTCTGGTGCGCACGCCCGCGGACCGGCGCGACATGGGCGCGGTGATGGCGGCGGCGAAGGCGGCGGGTGAATGCTGGGCGATGCTGGACGCGCATATCGCGCGCCATGGCGGGCCGTTCATCGACGGCGCGGCGATGACGATCGCCGACATCGTGCTCGGCTGCTACGCGCGGCGATGGTTCGGGGAGGAGGTGCGGGTCGAGGGCATGCCCAATTTCCCGGCGCTCGCCGCCTGGTATGCCGCGCTTGCTGAGCGGCCGGGCTTCGCGCGGTGGGTTGCCGTGCCGATGACGTAAAGGGCCGGGCGGTGCAGGGACGGATCCGCTTCGGCTTTTTGCGAGAGCCGATATCGTTCGCGAACGGCGCTATCTCGGTCTCGCCGCTGCCAGATTTCGCTACCACAGCCGCGAGTGTCCTTGCCTCGGAGGGCGTCCAAGACAATTGGCTGGAGCCCCCGCTCCAGCGCAGCGTCGAGATCGCGACGGGCAGGACCCGCATGGGCCCAGCAGCCGCGACTTGGTTTTCCGTACCGTCGACGCATGAGCTGACCCACATACGCGCTTCCGATGTGGAGCGCCTGCGGTTCCTCGTGTTCCTGACCGGCTTCTTCTTCGGAGTTCGCTGTTTGCCCGAGGGCTATGGTCATCTCCAGCGAACACCGCTGAGGTTGCACGAGCTGTCAGACTTCTATTGTTTCGCCGATGACGCAGCGGCGGCTCTCACGTTGGTTGACCACTTCTGGAAGCGCACAACAAAACGCAAGCGATCGTTGCTGCTCGCGACTGTGAATGTTCACCAAATGAGCCAATCGTACCGCAATCCTTTTGAGCAGCTCTTCTTTTTGACAACCGGCCTGGACGCAGCCTGGAAACTTCGCGAACTGGATCAGCATCGGCCAATACACGCTCGTCGCGTTCCGTACGGTGAACGGCTCCATGAACTATGCCAATGGATCGGTTGTCCAACTCCGTGCTGGATGCGTTCTCGCTCATCGGCCAGGGGCCGGGTTCGTACGGGATTTTCTGATCTAAGGAATGCGTTAGTGCACGAGGGCCTCGTAGCCGGGCAGCCCCTGGGCTTTTCCGTCCAACACGCGCGTAAGATTTTGATCTTCGAACATCTGCTGAGTCGCGCCATTTTTGCAGCGCTCGAGATCCGCATTCCCTACACAAGTCGGACTGTCGAGACGCGGGATATGCATGACCTTGGGGGCATTCGTACCCTCGCGATCAGCCCTTCACATCCATCGCCTGGCGCAGCCCGTCGCTCAGCAGGTTGAAGCAGATCGACGTCACGAAGATGCACACGCCGGGCAGCACCGCCACCCAGGGCTGCACATAGATCGCCGTGCGCAGCGTGTTCAGCATCAGCCCCCATTCGGGCTCCGGCGGCTTGGTGCCGAGCCCCAGGAAGGACAGGCCGGATGACAGGATCATGCATACGCTGATCAGCGACGTCGCATAGACGAAGATCGGCCCCAGCACGTTGCCCAGCACATGCACGCGCACGATCGTGAACGCGGATGCGCCCGAGGCCCGCGCGGCATCCACGAAGTCGAGGTTGCGCACGCCGGTCGTCACACTTTCCGCCACGCGGATGATCGGTGGGACGAATACCAGCGTCAGCGCCAGGATGGCGTTGATGATGCCCGCGCCGAGCGCGCCCGAGATGGCAACCGCCAGCAGCACCGAGGGGAAAGCGTAGAAGATGTCGGTAGTGCGCATGATCGCCATGTTCACGCCCCCCCCGGCGAAGCCCGCCAGCACGCCGAGCGTGGTGCCGATGACGAAGGCGAGTGCGACCGGCGTGATGCCCATGAACCAGGACAGCCGCCCGCCGAACAGCAGCCGCGTCAGCATGTCGCGGCCCAGTTCGTCGGTGCCGAGCAGGTAGTTCGGCGTGCCGAGGCCCCGCAGGCGCCGCATCATGCTGCCCTGGTACGGGTCGTGGGGCGCGATCAGCGGCGCGAAGACGATGGCCAGCAGCATGACCAGCAGGACCACCGCGCAGGCGATGGTCAGCGGATCACGCCGCAGGCGCTTCCAGACGCCGGCCCAATAGCCCTGGCCGCGCGCGGTGCCCTGGCGGGCCTGGATGGCGAGTTCGGCCTCGGCGGCCGTCGGCGTGGTGGCACTCATCGCCGGTCTCCCTCAAGCCCGCTTGATGCGGGGATCGAGCGCGGTCTGCACCAGGTCCACGCACAGGTTCAGCGCCACGAAGAACATCGCCAGCACCAGGATGGTTCCCTGCAGCACCGGCAGGTCGCGCTGGAAGATCGCGTTGTTCAGCAGCAGCCCGGTTCCGGGCCAGGAGAACACCGTCTCCACCAGGATCGACCCGCCCATCAGGTAGCCGAGTTGCAGCCCCATCACTGCGAGCGCGTTCGGCGCGGCGTTCTTGACGACGTGGGTGAAGATGCGCCCGCGCGTCAGGCCCTTGCCGCGCAGCGCGGTGACGAATTCCTGGTTCATGATCTCGGCGACGATGCCGCGCACCGTGCGCGTGACGATGCCCATCGGGATGACCGCGAGGGTGACAGCGGGCAGCACCAGATGCTGCAGGTGTTCCCAGTCCCAGCCCCAATCGGCCGATCCGCCCGGCCCTGCCCCCATCGCCGGCAGCCAGTTCAGCTGCACCGAGAAGATCACCACCATCACCATGCCGAGCCAGTAATGGGGCACCGACACGCCGGCGACCGCGATGCCCACGGCGATGCGGTCGATGGCGGACCCACGGAAGGTGCCCGCCAGCCCGCCCAGCAGGCAGCCCATCACGAAGCCCATCACCGAGGCGACCACCGCCAGCCGCAACGTGTTCATGATCGCCCCCGCCAGGTCCGACCACACCGGCCGCCCGGTCGCCAGCGACCGCCCCAGATCGCCCTGCACCACCTTCAGCAGCCACAGGCCGAACTGGACCGGCAGCGGCTTGTCGAGCCCGTAGTCGCGCCGCACCTGCTCCACCACATCGCCCGGCGCATCGGCCGGCACGATGGCGTTGATCGGGTCGCCCGGGGCGATCTGCACCAGCATGAAGCAAACGAAACCGACCGCCAGCGCGATCGGGATCGCATAGAGGATGCGGCGGATCAGGTAGAAGAACATGTGCGCTCCTCACAGGCGCCGGGCAGAAGTGCGGCCCGGTGCGGATGGGTCTCGGTCGGCGCGACGGGCCGGCTTGAAGTGCCAGCGTCCCGCGCTGCCGGCCTGCCTTGCCGGCCGGCCAGGAACACCAGCGTGCTGCAGAAGCCGTCCGCAAAAGCCGACTGCAAAAGACGTTTGCAAAGGCCATGCCATGCCACTCACCCAGCGGGCGACCCTGTGCCGTGCCTTCGATGCCCAGATAGGCGGCAGGCTGCCCGTGCGGCATGCGCCCGTGGCCCCTGCCGTGCCGCGCCGAGGCAGCGCCTGGCCTCGGCCCTTGCGCCCGGGCCGCCCCCATGCTGATGCCACGCGATGCGCCTGCTGCTGCTGAACGGCAACACCGACCCTGCCATCACCGACCTCATCGCGACCCGCGCGACCGAGGCCGTCGCGCGCCTCGGCCTGCCCGCGTCCGAGATCATCCCGGCCACGGCGCCCTTCGGTGCGCGCTACATCTCGACCCGTGCCGCCGTGGCGGTGGCCGGCCACGCCGTGCTGGCGGCGCTCGCCGAGCATGTCGGCACCGACAATCCGCACGGCTTCGATGCCGCGGTGATCGCCTGCTTTGGCGAACCGGGCATCGAGGCGGCGCGTGAAATGCTGCCCATCCCGGTGGTCGGCATGGCCGAGGCCTCGATCGCCGCGGCGCTGGCCATCGCGCCGCGCATCGCCCTGCTGACCGGCGGCGCCCTGTGGGTGCCGATGCTGGAGGAATTCGCGCTGATCCGTGGCCATGGCGCTGACCGCGTGGCCGTGCGCGGCGTGGCGCCCACCGGAGACATGATCGCCCGCGACCCGGACGGTGCCGCCGCCCTGCTGGTCGAAGCGGCCCGCGCCGCGGTGCAGGACGGGGCCGGCGTGGTGGTGCTGGGCGGCGCCGGCCTTGCCGGGATCGCACCGCGCGTCGCGCCGCATGTGGGGGTACCGGTGCTCGACAGCCTGGATTGCGCGCTGGCGGCGGCGCTCGGGGGCGGTGCGGCGCCGGAGCGGGTGGCGCAGGCGCCGGTCTTGGGGGTGTCGGAACCGTTGCGCCGCTGGTTCGCGTGAGTGGCGCGGGAGATTGGAGGGGCTCTGCCCCTCCAAGCCACCCCGCCAAAGGCCTAAGGGCCTCTGGACACCTCGCCTTGGCGTTGGGCGCGGCGATCGAGCGAGGACGGTCCGGCCGCCCTTGGCGCGGGGCCGGGACACCCGTCCGGGCACCGGGGCCATCGGTTGCGTTTCACGGCAGCAGGCCCGCCGCGCCGGGCCCCAAATGCCCGCGGTCCAGGGGCCCGTTGGCCCCTGGTGGGGTGGCTTGGAGGGGCAACGCCCCTCCATCCGTCGCGCTGCAAAGCCCCCCCTGATGCTTCCCTTCCCCGACCTCCCCGTCGCCGACGCCATCCCCGCCCTGTGCGACGCCCTGCGCGCCGGCCCCAACGCCGTGCTGATCGCCCCGCCCGGCGCGGGCAAGACGACCCTCGTCCCGCTCATCCTGAAGGACGAGCCCTGGGCCGCCGGCGCGCGCATCCTGGTGCTGGAACCCCGCCGCGTCGCCGCCCGTGCCGCCGCGCGGCGCATGTCGGAGATGCTGGGCGAATCCGCCCCGGGCGGGACGATCGGCCTTGCCACGCGGCTCGACCGCGCCTTCTCCGACCGCACGCGGGTCGAGGTGGTGACCGAGGGCCTGCTGGTGCGCCGGCTGCAATCCGATCCTGGCCTGGATGGCGTGGCGGCCGTGCTGTTCGACGAAGCGCATGAGCGCAACATCGACACCGACCTCGCCCTGGCGCTTTGCCTCGACCTGCAGCGTGCCCTCCGGCCAGAACTGCGGCTGCTCGCGATGTCGGCGACGATTGATGGCGGTGCCTTCGCCGGGCTTCTGGGATGCGGGCCGCTGCAGGGCGCGGCATCCACGGGCGCTGCGCCGACCGGGCCAACGGACGCTGCGCCCGTCATCGAAAGCCTCGGCCGTGCCTGGCCGGTGACGCTGAAGTACCGCCCCCGCGACCTCGCCGATGCGCGCGACCTGCCGGAAGCGATGGCCGGCGCCATCCGCGACGCGCTGCGCGAGCATCCCGGCGACGTGCTCGCCTTCCTGCCGGGCTGGGGCGAAATCCGCCGCACGCAGGAACGGCTGTCCGGACTCGATGCGCTGGTGGTGCCGTTGCATGGCGAACTGCCGCCCGCCGAACAGGACATCGCGCTGAACCCCACCAGCGACGGGCGGCGCAAGGTGGTGCTGGCGACGTCCATCGCCGAGACGTCCTTGACCGTGCCGGGCGTGCGCATCGTCGTCGATGGCGGCTTCCGCCGCGCGCCGCGCCTGGATGCGGCATCGGGGCTGTCGCGCCTGGTCACGCTGCGCATCAGTCGCGCCGCGGCGGAACAGCGCGCCGGGCGCGCGGGGCGCACGGCGCCGGGCGTGGCAATCCGGCTGTGGACGGAGGCGCTGCATCGCGGCCTGCCGCTCGCGGACCGGCCGGAGATGCTGGAGGCGGAACTGTCCTCGCTGGTGTTGGACATCGCCGGCTGGGGGGCGTCGCTGGGTGACCTGGCGTTCCTCGATCCGCCGCCGGGCGGCGCGGTGAAGGCGGCGCGGGCGCTGCTGCACGACCTTGATGCGCTGGACGATGAAGGGCGCATCACCGCGACGGGGCGGCGCATGGCGCGGCTGGGGACGCATCCGCGCCTCGCCCGGATGCTGGTAGCCGCGACGGATGACGGCGAACGCGCGCTCGCCGCCGACCTCGCCGCGCTGCTGGAGGAACGCGACCCGATCAAGGGCCGCGAGGCACCGTCCGACATCCATCTGCGGCTCGACCTGCTGCATGGGGCGGATCGCGCCGATGCGGATCGTGCGACGATCCATCGCATCCGCCGCGCATCGGCGCTGCATCGGCGGCGGCTTGGCGTGCATGGCGGCGTGCATGCGGAAGGCGATGCCGGCGCGCTGCTCGCCGCCGGCTTCCCCGACCGCATCGCGGCCAAGCGCGGGACGATGGATGGCGCCTTCCGGCTCTCCTCAGGGCAGGGCGCGCGGCTGCCGGCGACCGATCCCCTGGCGAAATCGGCGCTGCTGGCGGTGGCGGACCTTGCCCTTCAGGGCACCGAGGCGCGCATCCGCATGGCCGCGCCGATCGACCGCACCGTGCTCGAAGCCCGCTTCCCGGAACGGTTGCGGCGGGAGGAAGGGGCGGCTTTCGACGCGCGCACGGGCGCGGTCATCGCCCGTCGGCGCCTGATGTTCGGCCCGCTGGTGCTGGAGGAAGCCACCCTCGCCCATGCCGACCCCGCAGCCGTCGCCGCCGCCCTCGCCGATGCGGCCGCCGAACGCGCCCTGCGCGACCTGAACTGGACCGATGCCGCGCGCCAGGCGCAGGCGCGGATCGGCTGGATGCGACGGGTCGAGGGCCACGAATGGCCCGATGTGTCGGACGCCATGCTCGCCGCCAGCGTGCGGGATTGGCTCGCACCCCACCTGCATGGCCGGACGCGGCTGTCCGAACTCGGCGCGCTGGACGCGACCGGTCTGCTGCTGGACCAACTGCCCTGGGAGAAGCGCCGCGCGCTCGATGCCGCGCTGCCCGCCCGTATCGCCCTGCCGGCCGGGCGGTCGGCTGCCATCGACTATGCGCGCGACGTCCCGACGCTCGAAGCCCGCGCCCAGCATCTGTTCGGCCTCGCCGCCATGCCGCCCCTCGCAGGCGGGCGGGTGCCGATCCAGGTCGCGCTGCTGTCGCCGGCCGGGCGGCCGATCGCGGTCACCGGCGACCTCGCCGGCTTCTGGAAGGGCACCTGGGCCGAGGTGCGCAAGGAGATGCGCGGGCGCTACCCGAAACACGCCTGGCCCGAAGATCCGGCAGCGGGCGGTTGAACCCCCCGGTGCGGCAGCGCAGATTGGACGCCGTGAACAAGCCTTCCCTCCCTGCCGAGTCGCAGTCCCCGCCGCTGTCGCGCCGCCTTGCGCTGCTGCTGCCCACCGCCCTGGTCGCCTGCGCACGCCCCGGCGTGGCGCAGCGCGGCCTGCCCGATTTCGCCGACCTGGCGGAAAGCGTGCTGCCGGCCGTCGTCAGCATCCAGGTGACCAGCCGGGAGGGCGGTGAACAGCGCGGCACGCCGGCGGAACGTCGCCGAGGCGGCCATCTGGTGCAGGGCGCCGGGTCGGGCTTCATCATCGAGCCCTCGGGCATCGTCGTCACCAACGGCCATGTCGTGGGCAACGCGACCCGGGTGATCGTCACCACCCAGGACGGCACCGAATATCCGGCGCGGGTGATGGGGGCGGACGACCTGACCGACCTTGCGCTGCTGAAGATCACCGCGCGCACGGCGCTGCCGGCGGTTTCGCTGGGCAATTCGGCCACCATGCGGGTGGGCCAGTGGGTGATGGCCGCGGGCAATCCCTTCGGGCTTGGCGGCTCGATCACGGTGGGCATCGTCTCGGCGCGCGGGCGCGACATCGGCGCCGGTCCGTTCGACGACTTCATCCAGACCGACGCGCCGATCAACCCCGGCAATTCCGGCGGGCCGCTGTTCAACATGGCGGGCGAGGTGATCGGCATCAACACGGCGATCTACTCGCCCTCCGGCGCCTCCGCCGGCATCGGCTTCGCGGTGCCGTCCGACCTTGCGCGGCCGGTGGTCGAGGCACTGATCCGAGGCGGGCGGGTCGATCGCGGCTGGCTTGGCGTGTCGGTCGCGGATGCCGAGGAACAGGGCCGCCGGCAGCGCGGCGCGGTGATCATGGGCGTGGAGCGCGGCAGCCCCGCCGCCCGTGCAGGGCTGCGCCAGGGCGACCTGGTGACCGCGCTGAACGGCGAGGCGGTGGCGACGTCGCGTGCCCTGGTGCGCGGCGTGGCCGTGCTGCCACCCGGTGAGACGGTGCGCCTGACGCTGCTGCGCGGCGGGCGCAGCCAGGACATCGCCGTGCAGATCGGCCGACGGCCGAACGAAGGTTGAGGACAAGGGCGCATGCGTATCCTGCTGGTCGAGGATGATGCCGAGGTCGCGCGTTTCGTGCGCAAGGGCCTTCAGGAAGCCGGCCATGTGGTCGAGCACGCCGGCAATGGCCGCGATGGATTGTTCCTCGCGGCATCGGAGCAGTTCGACATCCTGGTGCTGGATCGCATGCTGCCCGGCGGCGTGGACGGCGTGCGCCTGGTGGAGACGCTGCGTGGCCAGCACAACCGCACACCGGTGCTGTTCCTGTCGGCCCTTTCCGCGGTCGACGAACGCGTGAAGGGCCTCAAGGCCGGCGGCGACGACTACCTGGTCAAGCCCTTCGCCTTCGCCGAGCTGCTTGCCCGCGTCGAGGCACTGGCGCGCCGGCCGACCGTCGATGCACCGGCGACGAAGCTCAAGATCGCCGACCTCGAGATGGACCTGCTGTCGCGCACCGTCACCCGCGGCGGCAAGCGCATCGAGATCCAGCCACGCGAGTTCCGCCTGCTCGAACACCTGCTGCGCCATGCCGGGCAGGTGGTGACGCGGACCATGCTGCTCGAGAAAGTGTGGGATTATCACTTCGACCCGCAGACCAATGTGATCGACGTGCATGTCAGCCGGTTGCGCCAGAAGGTGGACAAGGGCTTCGACAAGCCGCTGATCCACACCGTGCGCAACGCGGGCTACATGATCCGCGCCGAGGCGTGAGAGGGTGGGGGTGGAAGAACCGAAGGGGGCGTTGCCCCCTCCGGGCCTCCCCCACCAAAGGCCTAAGGGCCTCTGGACACCTCGACTCGGCGCCGGGCGCCACGGCTGGAACGAGTTGATCCTGGCGAATCCTGCTCCGCAGCGGGACATGCTTACCGGCGCCCGGCCCATCATCTGCGCTGCCCAACCATCAAGGCGCCAAGTCCCCGCGGTCCAGGGACCCGTTGGTCCCTGGCGGGGAGGTTTGGAGGGGCAGCGCCCCTCCATATCCTGCGCACCCCCCCATGGCTGACGCCACCGCTCCAGTACCCGGCGCCTGGGACCCCTTGCTGCGTTTCCTGCGCAGCGCCTCCTTCCGTTTCGCGCTGCTTTTCGCCGGTGTGTTCAGCGCTTCGGCAGTGTTGTTCGCGTTGGTGCTGTGGTTCGCCACCGCCGGCTCGCTCGACCGCCAGACCGATGCGGCGCTGCGCACCGACGCCTATGGCCTGGCCGAACGCTGGCGCGAGGCCGGCCCTTCCGCTGTGGCCGAGGCGATCGCCGAGCGCCTCGCCGCCGATGTCGAGAACCACGCCATCTACGTCATGGTCGATGCGGCCGGGCGGCGCCTGGCCGGCAATCTCGACCGCTGGCCGTCGGAAGCGGGCGGCGACGGCGACTGGTCGGTGGCGCTGGTGATGCGGGAGGGCGTGCAGGTCGAGGCACGCACCTACACCATCGAGCTCGATGGATACCGCGTGCTGATCGGCCGTGACGTCGAGGAAAAGCAGCGCCTGCGCGACCTGCTGGCGGAGGGTATCGCCTGGTCGGCCGCCGCCGCGGCGCTGTTCGCCCTGGTCGGCGCGGCAGTGCTGCGCCGCGCGCTGGAACACCGGCTGCGCCCGGCCGCGCAGACGGCCCGCGCGATCGCCGCCGGCGACCTGTCGCGCCGCGTCCCCTCCTCGGGGCGGGATGACGAATTCGACCGGCTGGGGGAGAGCATGAATGCGATGCTCGACCGCATCGACCGGCTGATGGAAGGCATCCGGGGGGTATCGGATTCCATCGCGCACGACCTGCGCACGCCGATCGCTCGGGCGCGCGCGAAGCTGGAGGAGGCGCTGGCCGATGCCGGCGATGCCGATGCACTGCGGGCGGCGATGGAACAGGGCATCACCGACCTCGACAACATCACCCGCGTGTTCGAGGCGCTGCTGCGCATCGCCGAGGCCGAGGCGGGCGCCCGCCGTGCCGCCTTCGCGCCGATCGATCTGGTGCCGGTGCTCGCCGATGTCGCGGAGTTTTATGGCGTGGTCGCCGAAAGCCGCGGCCAGGTGATCGAGACCGACCTGCCCGAGCGGCTCGACGTGGTGGGCGATCGCGACCTGCTGGCGCAGGCGGCGGGCAACCTGCTGGACAATGCGCTGAAATTCACCCCGCCGGGCGGCACCGTCCGGCTGTCCGCCCGCGCCGGTGCGCGGGATGCAATCGAGGTGGCCGTCGCCGATACCGGACCCGGCCTGCCGCCCGAGGAACGCGCCCGCGCCGGGGAACGATTCTTCCGTGCCGATGCCTCGCGCGGGACGCCTGGCTCGGGGCTTGGCCTGTCGCTGGTGCAGGCGGTGGCGCACCTGCATGGCGGGGACATCGTGCTGGAGGACGCGGTCCGGGGTGCCCAGCCGCCGGGGCTGCGGGTGGCGATGCGGCTCGGCGGGGCGTGATGGGCACGGGCGACCTATGAACGGGGGTTCATGCAGCCGTCACCGGGCGGCTAGGCAGGGCACCGCATGGTGCGATCGATGCGTGCCTTGTTGCCTTTGGCCTTGCTGTTCGGGACAAGTGACCTCGTTGCCGGTGGTGAACCGATGCCACGGGTCACCACAGATAGCCGCGAATACTGCGTCGAACTCGTTCACCGGCTGGTCGTGCTTCCCGGTGCGCAGGACGAGGTGGTGCGCCGGATGGCCGAGGACGGCATGCGGCTGTGCGATACGGGGCACCCGCGTACCGGGGTGGCCAAACTGCGACGGGCGATTCGCGCGGCGCAGGCCCAGCCCTAAGCAACATCGCGACCGTGCGGCTTCGGCTGGCCGGGCCCCTGGAGCTATCGCACCGCCTCGTGGCCGGTGCCGCAATGGACGGGCGCTGCGCCTTCGGCCCGCGCGGCGATTCGGCCCGGCATGACCCGCCCGCTCATCGCCCCTGCCCTGGCCGGCGCCGCCGCAACCTGTTCCGGCATCGGCCTGGCGCGCTTCGCCTATGTGCCGCTGTTTCCCGCGATGGTCGCAGCGGGCTGGGTGGATGGCGCGGGGGCGGGCCTGCTCGGGGCCATCAACCTCACCGGCTACCTGATCGGTGCGCTGTCGGCGCCGCGGGTGGGGCGGGCCTTGTCGATCCCCCGTGCGCTCGATGCCGGCATGGCGCTGGCGGCGCTGGCGGCGGCCTGTTGTGCCTGGCAGGGCGGGCTGGCCTGGCTCGGGCTGTGGCGTTGCCTGGCGGGTGTCGCGGGCGGGGTGTTGATGGGGCTGACGGGGCCGGCGGTGCAGTCGGTGGTGGCGGCGCAGCGGCGTGGCGTGGCGGGCGGGATTGTGCTGCTCGGGGTGGGCAGCGGGATCACGCTCGGTGCGCTGCTGGTGCCGGCGCTGGTCGGGTACGGCGTGCCGGCAGCCTGGCTTGGCCTGTCGGCGACCACGGTTGTGCTCTGGCTGGCGGCGCGGCGCTTCTGGCCGGCGCCGCCGGTCGCTCCCGCGGCGCAGATGCACGGGGGGCTGCCGCCGGTTGGACGATTGGTCCTGTCCTACGGGTTGTCGGGGGCGGGTTTGGTGCCGCCCATGGTGTATCTGGCGGATTTCGCGGCGCGCGGGCATGGGCTCGGGGTGCGGGCCGGCGGGCTGATGTGGGTGGTGTTCGGCATCGGCGCCGTCTCCGGCAGCCTGGCCGGTGGGGCGCTGGCGGATCGGCTGGGTGGGCGGCGGGCCATGGTGGTGGCGCTGTCGGTGCAGGTCGTCGCCCTCGGCACCGCTCTGCTGCCGGGGGTCGCGTGGCTGGTCGTCTCCGGCTTGCTGTCGGGGGTGGCGGCGGTGGGCGTGACCTCCGTGGCGCTGGCCGCAGCACGGGAACGCGCCGGGGCCCAGGCGGGTGTGGTCTGGGTACGTACTACCGCGGCCTTTGCCGTGGCGCAGGCCGCCACCGGCTTCGCGATGGCGGCGATCTTCGGTGCCACCGGGGAGAGCCATGCCGCGATCTTCGCCGTGGGGCTGCTGCTGTCGGTGCTGTCGATGGCCGTGGCGATGGTCGATCGTCCAACCTCGGCATGAACGGCTGCGACGGACTTCGCGATGCTCCGTATCGGGAGCGCGCGGCGCGACCGCGCCCAGATCGACCGCGGCCCCCGGCGCACCAGTACAGGGCGCGAAGCCAAGGCGCGCGGAGGCGGGCCGCCCGGCGTCCGGGGGACACATGAAAAACCAGCTGAAACCGGCATCCGCCGGCTTCAGCGCAAGCGCCAGACCTCGACCGGCCCGCGTTCCTCATAGACCACCGAGGCAAGGTCGTAGCGGTCGGCCAGGGCTTCCTCGATCATGGCCGCGATGCGGGGGCGCACGCGCGGCCACCAGCCGCGATCGACCACGATGACCTGCGGATTACTCGCCAGAATGCGCTCGACCTCGGCATTCGGGTCAATGCCGGTGACGCGCCAATACGGCCCGACCAATTGCCCCGGGAAGGCGTAGCGCGTCGCCAGCCCGGCCCCCGACATCACGTACAGCGCCGGGTGGTAGTTCACGACCCAGACAGGGTCGCCCGGATCGATCTCGCGCCGGATGGCGGCGGCAACCTCGCGAACCGGGTCGGGTCCGCCGAGGCCGACCGCGCCATAGAGCATCGGCACGGTCGAGGACCGCCATGCATCCATCGCGACCCCGCCGACCAGAAGCGCGAAGGCGGAGACGACGAGGCCCGGCCGCGCCGCCCGCGCCAGCCGGCGCGCGCCAAGCGCTGCGAGCAGGCTGAGCGGCGGCAGCCAGATCAGGAAATAGTGCTGGTAGTACATGCCTGGCATGATCACCGCCCCGGTGGCGGCGATGAACCAGGCGATCGCCACCCAGCGCAGCAGCGCGACCGGACCGTGCTTCACCCGCGCGCGGATCAGCGCCGGCGGCACCAGCGCGAAGGCCCACAACAGGATCATCACCACGATCAGTACGAAGCGGCTGGCGTCGCCCACCCCGATGCGTTCGCCGGCATAGCGCAGCGGTGCGATGAAGGTGCCGGTGACGAAGGCGTCCAGCTCGCCGCGCAGCAGATAGGCAAACCCCAGCAGCAGCGTCGGCATGGCGCAGAGCGCCGCATAGGACAGCGCATAAGCCAGCACGCGCCGCCAGGAGATCAGCCCGCGCAGCAGGGCCGGGCCGACCAGCAGGGCCCAGGCCAGGCAGCCCTCGAACACCGCGACCGGCTTGATCGCCAGGGCGCAGCCGATCATCACACCCATGCCGAGGATCTTGCCGAAGGGCGGCGCCTCGTCATGTTCCAGCGCACGGCGCACGGCCCGCAAGCCGAGCGCCATGGACCACGCGACCAGCGGCGCGAACAGGATCTCGGTATTGGTCGCGAGGCCGCCGAGCAGCGTGGTGTGCGCGAGATACAGCAGCCCCGCCGCCAGCCCCAGCGCGGGCGGCGCGGTGGCGAAGCGCACGATGGCGAACAGCGCCCAGGCGGTCAGCCAGGTGGTGATCACGCCAAGCAGGCGCGGCACCCAGATGCCCTCGCCGAACAGCCACATGATGGCCGAGAACAGCGCCGGCGCGCCGACCGGATGCATGTCCCACACGCCAACCAGCGGCCAGTTGCCGTTCAGCCATTCGCGCGCCTGCACCATGTACAGGCCTTCGTCGGTGTCGATCACCGCCGGGACGAAGGCGAAGGCGCGCAGCAGCGCGGCCGCGACCAGCAGCAGCAGTGGCACCGTCGCGCCCCGCAGCAGCCAGCGCACCCGTGGGGACCGCAGCGCGAGCCCGGGCGCGGATGCTGCCTGCACCGGCCGGCTGAGCGAGACGCTGTCGGGGCTCATGGCATGTCGCCGCGCGCGCCTCACGGCGCGGGGCGAAGGTCCTTCCAGGGTGCGGCACGTTCATATGCCGCCGCCGCGCGGTAGATCGTCGCCTCCTCGAAGAAGCGCCCGACCAGTTGCAGGGCGAGCGGCAGGCCCTCCTCCTTCGACAGGCCGCACATCAGCGTCAGCGCCGGGTGCCCGGTGACGTTGAAGGGGGTGCGCGCCTGGCGTGGATAGGTGATCTCGACCGCTGCCGGGTCGTCGATGCGGCAGGCGGGGTCCATGCTGCTGGCCGTCAACAGCAGGTCGACGCCGGCGAAGGCATCCTCCACCGCGGCGATCAATTCACGCCGGCGGCGCTGGGCCTGGACGTAGTCCTCCGCCCGGACGAACAGGCCGGGGGCGAGGCGCTTTCGGGTCAGGTCGGAATAGCCCTCCGGTGTATCGCGCAGCCACCGCCCATGGATGGCAGCGGCTTCCGACAGCAGGATGGCGCGGTTGACACCGGCGAATTCGTTGAGCGACGGCAGGGTGACGATCTTCATCTTCACACCCTCCTTCGCCAGGAGTTTCGCCGCGGTTTCCAAGGCGGCGGATATTTCCGGCGTGGCGGGCTGGTCGGCCTCATGGAAATGGCGGACGAAGCCGATGGTCAGGCCCTTCAGGCCCTTCTTCATGTGGCGGCCGTAATTCTCCGCGCGGCGCGCGGCGCTGCCCGGGTCCTCCGCGTCATGCCCCGCGATGACGCCGAGCAGCATGGCATTGGAGGCAACGTCCTTCGTCATCGGCCCGACATGGTCGAGCGTGAAGGCCAGCGGAAAGACACCGCGACGCGACACCAGCCCGTAGGTCGCCTTCATGCCGACGATGCCGCAATGGCTGGCCGGGTGCCGGATCGATCCGCCGGTGTCGGTGCCGAGCGCTGCCGGCAGGATGCCCGCACCCACCGAGGAACCGGAGCCCGATGACGACCCTCCCGGATGATGCGCCGTGTTCCAGGGGTTGCGCGCCGGCGGGAAGGGCAGGTCGAAGGCCGGCCCGCCGATGGCGAATTCATGGGTGGCGAGCTTGGCCGGAAACACCGCCCCCGCCGCACGCAGCTTCGTCACCACCGCCGCATCGGCCGTCTTCCGGTTGTCGAGCAGATGGCGCGAATGGCAGGTGGTGACCTGCCCGGCCAGGTCGATGATGTCCTTCAGCCCGATCGGCAGGCCATCGATCGGCGATCGCGGACCGGACCGCGCGATGCGCCGCCCGGCCTTCTTCGCATCCTCCCGCGCATCGTCCCACAGCGGGAGGATGGTGGTGTTGAGTCGCGGTTCCAACGCGTCGAACCGCGCGCGCAGCGCGTCGAGGTATTCGACCGGCGAGATCCGCCGGCGGGCGATGGCCGCTGAGGCTTCGGCGAGCGTCAGTTCATGCGGCTGCGAGGCCATCAGCGGGCGACCGGCACGGCATAGGCCGGGATCGGCTCTGCGCGCTCATCGGCGGGGCGTGTGAAGGCGCCGGCCAGGCGGCGCGCATGGGCGGTCGCCTCTGCGATCTCGGCCGTCCGGTCGCGCCACTTGTCCCCCAGACCCGCCGCGCGGGCGAGCGCCTCGTCCTCGGTCATGCCCCAGCCATCCTTGTGCCTGCTTGGCGGCAAACTGCCGCAAAAGGGCCAGGGGCGGAAGTTAGCCGAGGAGGATGGCAGGGGTAGGGCGGGCGCGTGGCAGGTTGGAGGGGCGCTGCCCCTCCAAACCACCCCGCCAGGGGCCATCGGGCCCCTGGACCGCGGGCTTTTGGCACCGGGCGGCATGGTTCAGCGTTGGAGATGCGACCGATGGGCCTTGCGCCGGGATTCGGCCCATCGCTGGGCCAAAAACCTGCGGGCCATGTGGTGCTGACCGCGGCGCGGCGCCCGGTCGAGGTGTCCAGAGGCCTTTAGGCCTTTGGTGGGGTGAGGTCCGGAGAGGGGCAACGCCCCTCTCTGGTGCCTCCGTCTAGGCCGCCGCCTTCCGCATCACCCCCGCCAGCAGCGTATAGGCGGCGAGCCAGGCCGATTGGGCTTCCTCGGTCCAGGCCGGCCCCAGGCCGCGTTCCAGCGTCCAGAGCAGCGCGGCGCCGACGCTGTCGTACTGGCTATCCGCCACGCCATACCCCGCATGGCGGCGGGCCAGGGCTTCGGCGGCGGGGATGATGTCCTGTGGCCGGGACAGGCCGGCGACCACGGTGCCGAGCATGGTCATCAGCTTGCGCTTCTGTTCCGGCAGGGTCTCGGCCTTGAACAGCGGGCGGGTGGTGGGGTCGAGCTCGAACAGCCGGTCGTAGAACAGGTCGGCGGCGGTGTTGGCGATCGGTACGACCTGCTTCCACGTCGTCTGCACGATGCGCGTCTGATCCGGGGTCATGGTCCATCCTCATCTCGGTCGTGAGGACGCCACTGTGCCGCACGGTGCGGTTGCGATGCAGCAAGGATCGTTTCGTAGAACAAAAAAGTTGGGGGCGGCACCGTCGGGGTGCCGCCCCCGAAGTCTGGCGGCCCAGAAGTCGGACCGGGGCACCGGGCAGGGAGGAACCCGGGCCGTCCAGGGTGCCGCGGCGCCAAAGCGCCCCGGCTCGCGCAGCCTGCGCCCGCACGGGTTGCCGAAGCGTTGCCGGCGCGACGGAACGATCGAAGCATCCGCGCGTGTCTGTCCTGGATTGACCGCGCGCAGTCGGGACATCGCCTCTGGCGATCCCCACGCACAGGGCTGATTCCAGCCGCAGGCGATCTGCTCTATTGGATCAGGCCATGACGCATGCGCCCAGATTGCCCCTCGCCGGGCTGAAGATCGTCGAACTCGGCCACTACATCGCGGCACCCTTCGCCACGCGGCTGCTGGCCGATCTCGGCGCCGAGGTGGTGAAGGTGGAACCGCCCGACGGCGATCCGGTGCGCGGCTGGGGGTCCAGCGTGGACGGCAACGCCGTCTGGTTCAGCGTGCATGGGCGCAACAAGCTGTCGGTCACGCTCGACCTGAAGAAGCCCGATGACCGCGCGAAGCTGGTGGCGCTGCTGAAGCGCGCGGATGCGCTGGTGGAGAATTTCCGCGCCGGCTACCTCGAGCGCATCGGACTGGGGCCGGATGTGCTGCATGCGGAGAATCCGCGGCTGATCATCGGGCGCATCTCCGGCTACGGCCAGGACGGGCCGTATCGCGATAAGCCGGCCTTCGGCGCGATCGGGGAGGCGATGGGGGGCCTGCGCCACCTGACCGCCAACCCCGGCCAGACCGAGTATCCGCCGCCACGCTGCGGGGTGTCGATCAGCGACGACCTGGCGGGGATGTACTGCGCCATGGCGGTGGTCGCAGCCTGCTGGCAGGTGAAGGGCGACCCGGCCGCGAAGGGGCGCGTGGTCGATGTGGACCTGGTGTCGTCCGTCTTCTCGCTGATGGAGGGGATGCTGCCGGAATACGGGCTGTTCGGCTGGGTGCGGCAGCCGCAGGGCGCGGCGATCAAGACGGCGGCACCCACCAACACCTATCCCTGCGCGGACGGGAAGTGGCTGTGCATCGCCGGCAATTCCGACCTGATCTTCAAGCGGCTGATGGGTGCGATCGGCCAGCCGGCGATGGCCGCCGACCCGCGCTTCGCCAATAATGCCGGGCGTTGCGAGAATGTCGCGGAACTCGACGCCGCCATCGCCGACTGGACGCGGACGCGGACGGGCGCCGAGGCGGAAGCCGTTCTGGAAGCCGCTGAGGTGCCCTGTTCACGCCTGTTCGACATGGCCGATTGCGCCACCGACCCGCATTTCCGCGACCGCGGCTGGGTGATGGAGGTAGCGGACCCGTTGCTCGGCCAGGTGCTGCACCCGGCGGCACCGTTCCGGTTTGATGGGGTGAGCCCGCGGGAAATGGTGCGCTGGCCGGGTGTGGCGGCGGGTGCGCATAACGAAAAGGTCTTCGCTGCGCTCGATCGCGGGGAGACCGCGCCGCTTTCGGCGTGACGGAATACGAAGGACACATCCCATGACGACCATGACGAACACGGCCACGCGCAGCGCCGCGATGGCGCGCTTCTGGGGCTTTGCGCTGCTCGGTTCGGCCGTGCTGGCCGCCTCGGCGCAGGTCAGCCTGCCCATGTGGCCGGTGCCGGCGACGCTGCAGACGCTGGCGGTGCTGCTGCTGGGCGCGCTGGGCGGATCACGGTTGGGGGTGGCGAGCGTCGCGCTGTACCTCGCCGAGGGTGCGGCCGGCCTGCCGGTCTTTGCCGGCGGTGCGGGCGGGTTGCCCGTGCTGGCGGGGCCGACGGCGGGCTATCTGCTGGGCTTCCTGCCGGCGGCCTGGATCGCCGGACAGGCGGGGCGGGGCGCGCTGCGCCAGGCCGCCGTGCTGGCCGCCGCGCATCTGGTGTTGTTCGTGCCGGGTGTGATCTGGCTGGCGGGTTTTGTCGGCATGGAACGAGCGATGATGGCCGGCTTCATGCTGTTCGTGCCGGGCACGTTGGTGAAGACGGCGCTGGCCTTCGCCACGCTGCGGGCATTGCGGCGGGGCTGATCGCAGCCCCCCTCGCGCCGCCGACGCAGAAGTGGGAAAATGGTCGTCGAGACCAGGAGGAATGCATGCCCGAGACCGCCATCATCAGCGAGGTCGCCCCGCGCGACGGCATCCAGTCGATCACCGGCGCGCTCGTGACGACCGAGGCCAAGATCGCCCTGATCCAGGCCTGCTACGATGCCGGGCTGCGGCGCATGGAGGTTGGCTCCTTCGTCTCGCCCAAGGCGATCCCGCAGATGGCGCAGACTGAGGTCGTGCTCGCCGCCTGCAAGCGGATGCCCGGCCTTGAATCCACCGTGCTGGTGCCGAACCGCCGCGGCTTCGACAGCGCGATCGAGCACGGCGCCGACCGGCTCGGTTTCTTCATGTCGGCTACCGCCGGGCACAACAAGGCGAACCTCAACCGCACGCGGGAGGAATCCTTCGACGAACTGGCGAAGCTGGTGCGCGACACGCCGAAGGGCACGAAGATCCGCTTCAACCTGTCCTGTGTGTTCCATTGCCCCTTCGACGGCGTGGTGCCCGAAGCGGAGGTGCTGCCCTGGGTGGAACGCATCGTCGCCCTGGATCCCGATATGGAGATCGCGCTCGCCGACACCACGGGCAATGCGAGCCCCGACCAGGTCTCCCGCATCTTCCGCCACGCCATCGGCGCCTGGGGCAACCGCTTCGCCTTCCACGGGCATGACACCTACGGCATGGGCGTCGCCAATGTCTCCGCCGCCTGGGAAGCCGGCTGCCGCGTATTCGACTCCGCCGCGGGCGGCATTGGCGGCTGCCCCTTCGCGCCGGGTGCCACCGGCAATGTGGCCACCGAGGACCTGGCCTGGATGTTCCGCCGCATGGGCGTGACGACGGGCATCGACTGGAACCGGCTGCTGGTCGCCGCCGACATGGCGGCAGCCATTCCCGGTGCGGTGCCGGGCGGGCGGATGCGCGCGGTGCCGGCGGCACGGCAGGCGGCGTGACGCCGCGCCCGGCCGCGTCGCGCGCCCTTTCGCCGGCGGCCCCGGCTCCCAATCTGTTGGCGCAGATGCGTTACGCCCCCAGCCTGGTCCTGCTGCTGCTCGCCACCGCCTGTGCGCCGCTGGGCGAGGCGCCGTCGGCCACCGCCCCGCAACCTGGCGCGCCGGCGGACGGCACCATCGTCACCGACTATGGCGGCGGCACGGCACCTGTCGCCCAGTATGTCCGGCTGCCGGACGGCCGGGCGATGCCGACCGAAGGTGCGCCTGGCGCCGCGGCTGCTGGCCCGCCCGCCGGCAAGCCTGGCGAGGGCACCAGCGTCGCCGAAGCCCCCACCCCGCCGCGTGAAGGGCGCGCGATCGGCACCGGGTCGGCCTTCGCCGTCACCGCCAATGGGCTTGCCGTGACCAACGCCCATGTCGTGCAGGGCTGCCGCACGGTGGTGGACGACCAGGGTCGCCAGGCGCGCGTCATCGCATCCGACCGCCGGCGCGACCTCGCGCTCATCAATGTGGGGCGCAGCTTCCCCTCGGTCGTGCGCTTCCGCGACCGCGCGGCGGTCGACCTCGGCGAGACGGTGCTGGTCTTCGGCTTCCCCTATGGCCAGGCGCTCGGCACCGGGCTGAACGTAACCAACGGGATCGTCACCGGCCTCGCCGGGCCCGGCGGCGACGCATCCCGCTTCCAGATGAATGCCGCGGTGCAGCCGGGCAATTCCGGCGGGCCGGCGGTGGATGATGCCGGGCTGCTGCTGGGCGTGGCGGTCGGGCGGCTGAACGACATCGCCGTGCTGCGCGCCACGGGTTCCCTGCCGCAGGGCGTGAACTTCGCCATCCGCGCCGACCAGGTGGAAGGCTTCCTTGCCGAGCAGGGCGTGCGGCCCGAGCGCGGCGCGCATGGTGCCGGTACCGGCGCCCGGGCGGTTTCGGCGGCGGTCGCGCCGGCGGTGTTCCAGATCCTCTGCCGCGGGTAAGCCACGTCACCGCATCCTGCCCGGCCGCGGCCGTAACCTTTCCACGATTCAGGCACTTTTCACGGTCACTGTCTGCATCATGCCGCCGGAGATCGCGGCCTGGAGGGTTGCATGTCGGAGGCCGAGATCGAGCGGCGGATGGCGGAGCTGGACCGCCTGTTGAACGACCCCGAGACGCGGATGGACGCGGAGCGGGTATGGGCGATCCTCGCCGAGATCAAGCGGGCGGCGCCGCGCCGGTGAACGGCTGGAGGGGCCGCGCTCCCTCATGGCCACATTGCCGAACACGAAGACAAGCCAGAAACGGGATCGTGGCTCCTGGCGTCGTCTCCGCTGGGAAAAGCGCCGGCGGCCTTCTGCATGTCCATGAGCTGCCCGACCAGTTCGATGCCGGGCGGATCGTCAGGTGCGTCGCCTGGCGTGGCGAACAACGTGCCGACCAAGCCCGTGCGGCCTCCAGGACGCCCTGCCCCTTCCCGAAAGCAATGGCCCGCCGCGGCTCTGCGACGCGGTCGGCGCAGGTCTGCGCGAGGTTTGGGTGGAAAGCCGCTGCTCCGGTGATCACCTCTGCTGACGCCGCCAGCCATTCATCGGGCGGCGCCTGGAGCATGCTGCGTTCGCATGCACTCACGCCGCATGCTCCGGCCTATTGTTTTGAGAGCATCTTCACCCGATCAGGTGATTCCATCTGATCAGGATCTGCCCCAACCGAATCGATCTCCGATGCATCCTCAAGCGTGGATCCGGCGCAGCAACAGGTCGCGCCCACCCGGCAAGGTTGGCGGCTTGGCCCGTCTTCAGGCCGCGATTCCCAGCAGGTCCTGCAACTGCCCGCCGGACTGGGCGAGATCGGCGAGGGTGGTGGCATCCAGCACCGCGAGGAACGCCTCCCGCGCCTCATGCATCGTGCGCTTCAGGCGGCAGGCCGGCATGATCACGCAGGCCCCGCCCGCCAGGCACGGCACGACCGCCATGTCCGGTTCCATCTGCCGCACCACGTCGCCGACCGTGATCTCGGCCGCGGGCCGCCCCAGCGCGAGCCCGCCTCCACGCCCGCGCACGGTGTTCACATGGCCGGACTGCCCAAGCAGATGCGCGACCTTCATCAGATGCGCTTCCGAGATGCCATAGGCCGTCGCCACCTCGGCGATGGTCGCCCGCCCACCCGGCTTCACCGCCAGGTGGATCAGCATGCGGAGGGAGTAGTCGGTCAGGACGGTCAGGCGCATGAGCTAAAGATACATATTATATATTGCTTTTCAAGCACTAAGCGCCCATAAGGTTGATGCAACATAGACCTTAAAGGGCCACCATGACGCCGCTCCGTCTCTTCCTCCTCCCGGGCAATCTCGTCAGCGACGCCCTTCACATCGCCGATCCCGAGAGCCGCACGATGCTCCGCTCGCTCGTGAACATGCTGGTGTGGAACTTCATCGGCGTCTTGGCGGTCCTTCCTTTCGTCTGATCCGTCATCGCGGAGCACGCCAGCGCCGCCCCCAATGTCCCGAAGGCAGGCATGCCAATGAGTGCAGCAACAAATCCGCCCGGTCGTGGCGTGGCGTCCGTCGCCGCGCCAAGGCGCGGGCTACGCTTCGCCCTGCTGGCCCAAGGATTTCGCCCCTTCTTTCTCCTGTCGGGGATCTG
The DNA here is from genome assembly GCF_039839775.1 of Roseomonas sp. CAU 1739. Classification (NCBI taxonomy): domain Bacteria; kingdom Pseudomonadati; phylum Pseudomonadota; class Alphaproteobacteria; order Acetobacterales; family Roseomonadaceae; genus Roseomonas; species Roseomonas sp. CAU 1739. The sequence continues at coordinate 31,708 of NZ_JBDOQQ010000020.1, read as the reverse complement.
GGCCCTGTTGGGCGTGGCGCTCTGGGCCTCTGCGCTGTCCGGGATGCCGGTGCCAGAAGGGCCGCTCCCGCTCGTGCGATGGCACGGCCATGAGATGCTGGCCGGCTTCGTCGGCGCCGCGATGGTCGGCTTCCTGTTGACCGCCGTGCCGAACTGGACCGGGCGGCGCGGCCATGCCGGTGCATCGCTGGCCATCCTGGTGACGGTCGTCCTGGCCGGGCGCCTCGCCTTGCTGCCCGGCTCGCCCCTGCCGACGGGCATCGCCGTCGCCATCGCGCTGGCGGGCCTGCCGACGCTCCTGCTGCTGTTGCTGCCCTCCCTGGCGAAAGCCGGGCAGCCAAGGCTGTTCGGCCCGCCCCTCATCGTGCTGCTGTTCTGGGGCGGCGACCTCCTCATGCTGGGTGGGACTGCCGGCTGGTGGGCAGCCGACACCTGGCGGCTGGGGCAACTGCTGTCGGCCAATGCGGCCCTCGCCCTGGTCGGGCTGATCGGCGGGCGCATCGTGCCTTCCTTCACCCTGAACGCCCTGCGCAAGACTGGCAGGCCGGCCGAGCCTGCGCCGCTGCCAGGCGTCGACCGTGCCGCGGTCTTGTCCCTGCTCAGCGTGGTGGTGATCGACCTTGTCCTGCCGGACAGCATGGCGGCCGGTGGCGTTGCAGCACTGGCGGCGATCCTGGTCGGGCTTCGGCTCTCGCGCTGGCACGGGCTGCGGACGCTCGGCCTGCCGATCGTCTGGGTGTTGCACCTCGCCTACGCCTTCGTGCCGCTGGCGCTGGCCACCAAGGCGGCCTTCCTGTTGGGTGGCATGCCATGGGCGGTGAACTGGCTGCACCTGCAGGGTGCGGGTGCCCTCGCGCTGATGATCGTGGCGGTGATGACCCGCGCGGCACTGGGCCACACCGGACGTGACCTGGTCGCCGCCCCGGCCACTGTGTTGGCCTATGTGCTGATCGCGCTGGCCGCGCTGATGCGCTGCTTCGGGCCGCCGCTCACCGGCGGGGCATTGGTGACGCTGATGGTCGCAGGGGTGCTCTGGGTCGCGGCCTTTGTCCTGTACCTGACGGTCTACGCCCCGGTACTGCTGTTCGCCCGGCCGGACGGGAAGCCGGGGTGAAAAGCGCGTTCAGCCATGCCATCCGGCAAGCCTGCCCGGTCCTTTCCCACGCCGCCTGCGACGGACAGGGCTGGCGCGTTGTGTTCCTGCTCATCGAAGGTCAGGCCAGTGATCATCGCGGCGCCGCTCGCATGCAGACCCGGTTCCCAGCCGGGGCGGAGGAAACAATCGTGGATCGTGGCTGAGACATCGCCCACCTTCGCGACGCCCTGACCACGCGCGGCATCGCACCCTGCATTCCATCGACGCGCAGTATCAAGCAACCCATCCCGCACAACGCCTTTCTCCACCGCCAGCGCCACCGCATCGCGATCATGCTCGGCAGGTTCAAGGACGGGCGCCGCTTTGCACGGCACCATGATCGCCGCGCACACACCTTGTTCAGCACCATCACGCTCGCTGCCGCCGTCACCTTCCGGCTCAAGCAATGAGTCCTGAGCCTAGATGAAGGCGAACTCCTCCTCCTCGGGCACCACGCCAATGGCGCGCTCCGCGACATCGGCGAGCGTCGTTCCAACAGGTCGAAGGCCGGCGCGGCCGCATGCCGCGCACATCTCGTCCAGCATCTCCTTGAAGCGCTGCGTGAAAGGGTCGGCCGCATCGCGATACTCAAACATGTTGTGGCTGATGGCATTCAGCACGGGTACCGCCGGCGCCCGCGCGGTGACTTGAGCCACGATGTTCTCCGCGATGCTGCGATAGGTGATGCCGAACTGGCCTACCCAATCCGTATCCGGCCGGAAATCGGCCGGCATCCGCCTGCCATTGGAGGCTATCAGCACCTGCGAGACGTCGGCCGAGAGCGGCATGTTGCCGAATTCGAGGTCCCCCGCGATCTGCCGGAAGGTCGCGTTCGGCCGATGCGGATCAGGTTCGCAGCCTGTCCATACCGAGCGGGTTGCACGATAGACGCGCTCCGGGGCCGATATCGATCCGCCACGGAACCCCAATGCGGTCAGCACCCGGAATGTGCTGTCGTTCGCCGAGAAGGTACCTGGGCGAAACCACAGCGGATGTCGTCCCATGGCTTCGTGGAAAAGTGTGGCTGCCTCCGAAAGCAGCGCCGTGGCATCCGCTTCCGCAAGGTCGCCGAAATGGCAACGGAAGCGCTTCCCGTCGTATCGTGCGTAGGAATACTTCCAGGGATGCATATGCAGGCCGACGCAATGCCCTTCGGCTTCGAGCGATCTGAACAGATCAGCCTGGGCGAGGATCGTCTCGGGATGGACGAAGAACGTGCATGGGAAGCCATAGGACTTCGCGATCTCCGCATAGCCGGTCACTGCGCGTTCCCCCATCGCCCAGTCGCGCGGCCCGGTGGCCTTCGGATGGCTGGTCGCCGTGCTTGGCTCGCAATCCATGGTGATGACGACGCTGATGTCCTGCACTTCTATGTCCTTTACGGCTGACGCTTGACGTCGAAGGCGAAGGCGGATTCGTCGGCGCGACCCACCATGGCGAGGCGGCCGCGCAAGGCCCAGGTGTTCACTTGGAAGTGCAGCGGGACCACCGCCACGTCGTCCATCGCGATGCGTTGCGCCTCAGCCAGGATCCTTTCCCGCACAGCATCGTCGGTGGTGCGGGCCGCGAGCGCGAGGCGCGCATCAAGCCTGATGTTCGAGTATCGCCCGCGGTTGTTGGTCCCGAGCCCGGCGGCAAGGCTCTGCGTGGCAAGCGTTGCCGTCAGCACTGACAGCGCCTCACCATTCGCCGGGAAGGCAGTCAGGTAGACGCTGAATTCCGGCGTGCCCAGTTCTCCTCCGGATGTCGCCCGGGTGAAGAAGGTATTGCGCGTATACGTCTCAAGCGTCGTGCGCACGCCGATCCGCGTGAACATCTGCGCCACCGCCTCGGCGACGCGGGCATCGTTCACATAGCGGTCATTGGGCGAATGCAGCGTGATCTGGAACCCGTTCGGATAGCCCGCCTGTGCAAGCAATGCCTGAGCGCGTGCGGGCGAGAAGGGATCGGCCTGCAGTCCCGGATCGAAGCCGAGGAAGCCTTCCTGGACGAGCTGGCCAGCCGGAACCGCGGCACCTTCCATCGTCCGCGTCACGATCGCATCGCGATTGATCGCCAGTGAAAGCGCGCGCCGCACCCTGGCGTCGCGCAGCGGATTGGGCCGCAGCGGCTGGCCCTCGTTGTCGCGGATGAAGGGCGAGATATCGCGATTGCTGTCCAGCGACAGAAAGACGATGTAGCTGGACGGCACCTGCACCACCGATACACCCGGCGTGCCACGCAGACGCGCCATGTCAGCAGTTGGGACATGATCGATGATGTCGGCCTGCCCGGCGAGCAGGGCCGCGACCCGCGCCGGATTGGCGCGCATGAGGCGGATCGTCACCTGGCGCCATTCAGGTCGGCCGCCCCAATAACTGTCGTTGGCCGTCAGTTCCACCCGCTCGCCGGGCCGGAAGGAGGAGAGGCGGAACGGACCGGTCCCGACAGCGGCGGTGCCCGCATTGAATTGCTCAGTGCCGGCGCCCTCGGCCGCGCGGCGCGACACGATCGCGACCATGGCGAGGTCACTGAGCATCAGCGGATAGGGACCGGGCGTTTCGATGCGGATCGTGTGATCATCGATGACGGTAAGCGTCTTGCCGCGTGTGAACAGTGCGAAGCTGCCGGGGCTGTTCTGCACGCGGGGGACGCGGTCGAAGGAGAAGGCGACATCCGCGGCAGTCAGGGGTGTGCCGTCATGGAAGGTGACGCCGCGGCGTAGGCGGAACTCCCAGGTACGATCGTCGATGATGCGCCAGGACTCGGCCAATCCCGGATGCGGCTGGAGACGCGCGTCCGTGTGGATCAGGTTGTCGAAGATATGGCGGGCGACCTGGTTGTTCGGCGCCGTGTAGTGGAAGTGTGGGTCGATCGCCGTCGGTTCCTGCTGCACCGCGATCGTCAGCGACTGCGCGTGCGGACCCGAATGGACGAATGCTGCGGCGAGAACAGCAACAATGGCGGCGAGCACCTGGCGCATCTGCAACCCCCTCGGCCTATCGAAGAAGCGTATCGTCGGCACTTGGCGTCGGCAACCTGGCAAAGCCAGGCTTGGGGATGCCTTCGACGCCACCTCGGCCATGCCGGCGGGCTTATCCGGAGGGCCGACGCGGGATCAAAAGCCGGGCATCCCAGCAGCGCGTCGGTCGTGGGCTGGAACCTTGGCGGCGCACGTTTGCCCGCATGTCAGGCGGTCGTCGCAGAACGCGCGGCCGTCTTCGGCGATATTCAAGAGGACGAATATTCTGAGCGGCAGCGTGCCACGGATCGTGGTTGCGATCCGGACGCGTCGGATGGAACCACCCTGCCTATCCGTGCTCCTCATCTCCGACGCACACTCGATCCTACAATCGAGGACCAGCGCTACTCCATCCGGTAGCGATGCCGCAGATGCATTCGCCGCTCGCCGGGGTCCGGACGCGGCACGGCCGAAAGCAGGGCCCGCGTGTACGCATGTTGCGGATCATCGCAGACCTGAAGCGTTTCGCCGGTTTCCACGACACGGCCGCGAAGCATCACGGCCACGCGGTCACACATGTAGCGGATGACGGAGATGTCGTGGCTGATCAGAATGAGGGCGAGGTCGAGCTCATCCTGCAATTCGAGCAGCAGGTCGAGCATTCGAGCACGGATCGAAACGTCGAGTGCCGATGTCGGTTCATCCGCGACGATCACCCGCGGAGACAGTGCAAGCGCGCGGGCAATGCCGATCCGCTGCCGTTGACCGCCTGAGAAGGCATGCGGATAGCGTTCCGCCGAACTCGGCTCGATCCCGACACGCGTCAGCAGGGCCGCAACCTTGTCGCGCAGTTCGGTGCCCCGCGCCAGGCCGTTCACCAGCAAGGGCTCGCCAACGATCTGGGCAACCGTCATCCGCGGGTTCAGGCTGGCGAAGGGGTCCTGGAACACCATGCGGATCTCGCAGCGCGCCGCGCGCAGCGCCTCGTCCCGCGCCGTGACGAGGTCGATCACCGAACCGTCGCGCCGGCGGTACTCGATGGCGCCGCCGGTCGGATCGACCACGCGCAGGATGCAGCGGCCGAGCGTGGTCTTGCCCGAACCGCTCTCGCCCACCACACCGAGCGTCTCGCCGGCCCGCACGTCCAGGGAGATGCCGTCCACCGCCCGCACCTCGGTGGTCTTGCGCCGGAACAGACCCTTGCCGCTGGAGAAGCGCATCTCGACATCCCGCAGGCTCAACACCGACGGCCCGACGGGGCGGCCCGGTCGTGCCAGGCGGATGGCCGAAGGGCGCTCCAGCTTCGTCACGTTGCCGAGCAGCATGCGCGTATAGGGATCGCGAGGATCGGCGAAGAGGTCCCTCACCTTGCCGCGTTCGCGCACCCGGCCGCGTTCCATGACGACCACGTCATGCGCGATCTCGGCGACCACGCCCATGTCGTGCGTGATGAACATCATCGTCATGCCACGCTCGTCCTGCAGACGCCGCAGCAGATCCAGGATCTCGGCCTGGGTCGTGACATCCAGTGCCGTGGTCGGTTCGTCCGCGATCAGCACCGAGGGGTTGCAGGCCAGCGCCATGGCGATCATGGCGCGCTGCCGCATCCCGCCGGAGAACTCGAAGGTGTAGCGATCGACGGCAGTCTTCGGGTTGGGGATCTCCACCTGCGCCAGCAGTTCGGCCGCGCGCGCGCGGGCCTCCCGCCGCGATACACCAAGATGCAGGCGCACCGCCTCGCCAATCTGGTCGCCGATCCGGTGGACCGGTGACAGCGAGGACATCGGTTCCTGGAAGATCATCGCGACGTCGTGGCCGCGCAGTTCGCGGATCGCGCGGCTGCGCGGATGCAGGGCCGCAAGATCAAGTTCGGGCTGGTCGGGCCGGCGCAGCAGGATGCGCCCGGCCGTGATCCGCCCCGGCGGGTCGACGATCTGCAGGACGGCGCGTGCCGTCACGCTTTTGCCCGAACCGGATTCGCCGACGACGCAGGTGGTCTTGCCGCGCACCAGCGACATCGAGACGCCATCCACCGCGCGCACCAGCCCCGCCCGCGTCGGGAAGGAGACGTGCAGGTCCTGGATGTCGAGAGCGAGGTCTTCGGTCATTTCTGGTACGGGTCCGCGGCATCGCGCAGGCCGTCGCCCAGGAAGTTCAGCGCGAGCACCGCCAGAACCACCGCCCCGCCGGGCGCGAACAGCCACGGCGCCGTCGCGATCGACCGGATGTTCTGCGCTTCCCGCAGCAGTACTCCCCAGGAGATGACGGGTGGTTGCAGGCCAAGGCCAAGGAAGGACAGCGCCGTCTCCGCCAGGATCATCGCCGGAATGGCCAGGGTGACGGAGGCAATGATGTGAGAGGCGAAGGAGGGCAGCATGTGGCGGAAGATGATGCGACCTTCCGAAACGCCATCGAGCCGCGCAGCCGTGACGAAATCCTCGGTCCGCAGCGACAGGAAGCGGCCGCGCACCACGCGCGCCAACTGCGCCCATCCGACCAGGCTGAGGATGATGGTGATGCAGAGGTAGATGCGTTCCGGCGGCCAGTTCTGCGGCAGGGCGGCACCGAGGGCGAGCCAGATCGGGATGGTCGGCAGTGACAGGACGAACTCGATCACCCGCTGCACGGCGAAGTCGATCCTTCCCCCGTAATAGCCGGACACACCGCCCAGCAGCAGTCCGATGACCAGCGAGAGGAACACACCTGCCAACCCGATCATCAACGAGGTCTGCGCCGCCACCATCATGCGACTGTAGACGCAGCGGCCAAGCCGGTCGGCACCGAGGAGATACACCTGGTCGCGCGGGTTCTCGGGCGCCAGGAGGTGCGTGGTGCTGGGGATCAATCCAAACAGGTGATGCTCATACCCCTCGGCAAAGAAGGTCAGGTAGATCTTGCGGTTGCCGTCGGGGCGGAAGGTTGGCGCCAGCGTCACCGGATCGCGCACCATGCGCATCGCCTGGACATGGGGGCGGAAGCGCCAGGATCCGTCCTCGGCCGTGTCGATCCAGTGCAGCGTCTGCGGCGGGTGGAACACCGCGCGGGCATTCTGCCGCCCGGGTTCGTTGATCGCGAAGAAGCCGGGGATGGCGGCGACCAGATAGAGGAACAGGACGATGATGCCACCGAGCATCGCCAGGCGATGGCGCTTGAAGCTCCACCACATCAGCCGCCATTGCGACGCGACGGCGAAACGCTGATCGGCGGGCTGCGGTTCCGGTGGCGCGGCAGTCGTGATCGGCTGGTCCATCAGTCGTACCGGATCCGCGGATCGATCATGGCGAGCAGGATGTCGGAGAGCAGCATGCCCACCAGCGTCAGCGTGCACATCAGCAGCAGGAAGGCACCGGCGAGATACATGTCCTGCGCGAGCAGGGCTTGAAGCAGCAGCGGTCCGGCGATCGGCAGGCTCATCACCACCGCGACGATCGTGGCACCCGAGATCAGCTGCGGCAGCATCCAGCCGATGGTGGAGACCAGCGGGTTGATCGCGAGGCGTACGGGGTACTTCACCAGGAGCCAGAATTCCGAGAGCCCCTTGGCCCGCGCGGTAACGACATAGGGGCGATGCAACTCATCGAGCATATTGGCACGCATGATGCGGATCAGCCCCGCCGTGCCGTTCACGGCGAGGATGGTGACCGGCACCCAGAGATGCGCCAACAAGTCCTGCACCTTGGCGAGCGTCCAGGGCGCGGTCTGGTATGCCTCACTGAACAGGCCGGAGACATCCTGGCCAAGATGCACCACCGCCACATACATCAGCACGAGCGCCAGCAGGAAGGACGGGATGGCGAGACCCAGGAAGGCGATGAAGGTGAAGAAGTAATCCGCGAAGCTGTATTGCTTCACCGCCGACAGCACGCCGATCGGCAGGGCGATGGCCCATGTCAGGATCAGCGTCGAGGTCGTCAGCAGCAGCGTCAGTCCCATTCGTTCCCAGATCAGGCCGGAGACCGGCTGCTGCCATTCGAAGGACAGGCCGAAATCACCCCGCAGCAGGATGCCGCTGATCCACAGCCAGTACTGCACGATGAAGGGCTGGTTGAGGCCGAAGCGCTCCCGCAGTTCCATCGCGGTGCGCTGGTCCACGATTTCATTGGATGCCGCTAGGGTCGCGACATAGGTCGTGACGTAGTCCCCTGGCGGCAGCTGGATCAGGAAGAAGGCCAGGAAGCTCACCGCCGCCAGCGATGGGATCATCCACAGGAGGCGGCGCAGGATGAAGCCGGTCATGCGCCGCGCCCTGGCGTCACGAGGTGAAGAAGAACTGCTGCGGCATGGATGGTCCCGGATGCGGCCAGGACCAGCTGTTCGGCATGCTCGCCGGCACCCCGCGCAGGCGGTTCGACGCCACGCCGAAGCTGTTCGGCGCCATCGCCACGCCGAGGCATTCGAATTGCTCGGCGGCGATGTCGAAGACCTGCTTCATCAGCCGGCCCTGTTCGGCCGTATCGGGGGTCGAACGCGCGGCGTCGTACAGCCGCATCCTCTCCTTCTGATGATCCGGCGGCTCGACACCTTCCTTGCCGCCGGAGGCGTACCAGACCGCCCAGGGAATGGCGTAGCGTGTGCCCTGCGGGTGCTGCGCGAAATAGTCGCGCGGATCGAGCATCGGCTCGAGCCCACCCGGGCCGGGCCACACCGCCATGTCGGGATCGTTGTTGTCGCCACGGGTGTAGTACAGCGACCGATCGATGGCGTTGATCTTCAGGTCGATGCCGATCTCGGCCCAGTGCCGCTTGATCAGTTCAAGCGCATCGTTGTTGTCGGGATACAACGCGGTGATCACGTCGATCGTCAGGAACACCCGCTGCCCGTCGGGGCGCAGGCGGAAACGCTGTGCATCGCGGCGGTTGTAGCCCAGTCGATCGAGGATGCGGTTCGCCTCGGCCGGATCATGGTCGGTGAACTGACGCGCCAGCTTCTCATGATACCAGGGATGCGTCGGGCGGGGTCCGATCTGCCACGGCTCGCTCTGGCCGAGATAGACGATGTCCACGATCTCCGGCCGATTGATGCCGAGCGACAGGGCGCGCCGGAAATCCTTGTTCCCCAACATCTCCCGCATCTTCGGGTCCTTGTGGGTGATGTTCGGGTAGATCGTCATGGAGTTGGACAGCGCGGCCACCGTCTCGAACATCCGGTATCCGCCGCGCTGCTGGTTCTGCGAGACGACCGGCTTGTTCGCGAGCGTGTCGATATGGCGTTCCTGCAGGTCGAGCCTTCCGCCGATGACATCGAGCATCAGGCTCTCGACATCCTGGTAGATCTGGAAGTTCAGCCGGTCGACATAGGGCAGTTGCCGGCCGTCCGTATCGACCTGCCAGAAGAACGGGTTGCGCTTCATCGTCACGCGCGTCGCGCCGCCCTGGTAGGGCTCATCGATCACCCAGGGTTCGAGCGTCGGCTTCTCCGGGTTCGACCAGCGCGACGGGATCTCGATGTCGCCGCAGCGCTGGCGGAACAGCTGCGCCCAGTCCGACACGTTCGCCGCCCGCAGCACCGCTGGAAGGTCCGTGTTGAAGCGCGGATGGAATCGCGAGCAGTAGTGCTTGGCGAACAGCGTCGGGTGCTGGCCGAGCGGTGTCGCCATTTGCTGGAGGAACAGCCCGTAGGGGCCGGCGAAGGTGAAACGCACCGTGGTGTCGTCAACCTTTTCGCAGCGCACCGGCTGGCCATCGATCACCCACAGGCTTGGCGGGGAGCGGAAGAGCTCGGTGTTCAGGATGCAATCATTGATCGAAAACAGGATGTCGTCGGCGGTGAAGGGTGTCCCGTCGGACCAGCGCATGCCGGGGCGGAGCTTGAAGGTGAAGACCTTGCTGTCGGGGCTGACCTCCCAGGATTGCGCGACACCGGGCAGCACATCGGTGAAGGCCATGTTCCAGCGCGTCAGCCCCTGGTTGCCGACCAGGCGGAGAATGCCATTGTGATCGGAACCGCCGCGGAGGCCGCGACGCAGCGTGCCGCCGTAGCGGGCGTTGGGCTCGTTCGGCGACACCACCAGGGGCGCGGTGCCGACGCGTTCTGCCAAGGGTGGCAGTCGGTTCTGCTGGACGAGGGCCGCGAGATCCGGCGCTTCCCGTGGTGCGGGTTGCGCTCGCGCGACCGCCGGCAAGCCACCCGCAAGTGCCACGGTCGCCGCACCTTGAAACAAGCGACGGCGATTGAAGCCGATGTCGTCCATATCCGAGCGCTCCCACCCACATTGTCCCGGCTCAGGCCGGATTTTGAGGAATGCTGGCATGGCGATCCCCGCGGCGGCAAGCGGGGGGATCGGACACCGGGCCTGGCCTGGCCTCAGCGCGCGTCGGCCGGCGGCCCCAATCGCCCGTCAGCCCCGGTTCGGGGAGGCGAAATGGAGAGAAGCCGGCACTTTCATAGCGTCGGTCATCGCGTCGATGAGGCTGGGCGCCTTCGCAGCCGGCGCCTGGCGCACGGCGTTGGGCAGTCTGCCGGCATCGGCAAGGCTCCACGACCGCAACGCGAAGGCCCTGGCGTCGGTCCGGAAGTCGGGAATGGTGGTTTGGACGCCGGAATGCCGGCCGTCGCACAGCCCACGGTGACCCTGCTGGACATTGCCGAGGGATTCGCCTCTGGACAGCCCGTCACGAGGCTGGTGCCGAAGCCGATCGTCGCCGCTCGGTCTCGACTATCCTTCGCCCCGAACGCAACGCCGCACGGCCCAGGCGCCGTCGTACCACAGCGCTTCAAGGCCGCTCGGTGCCCGCAAAGCATCGTTCCGGATGGTCATGCCGGGTGGGCAGGGCCACGGTACCACGCCGGGCCTGCCGCAGGCTCGCAGCGTGGCCGCGCGGTCCCGCGCCGTGCTGTGCAGCGCGCAGTCGGGGGCGGTTACGCCGTATTCGGGCCAGGTCAGTACGACCTCGCGCGGTGCTCCGCCGTCGCCGAGCACCTGCCGGAATTCCACGAGCCTGGCGGTCCCCTCGGTCCAGGTGGGGGACAGCCAGCCCCCTTCGGTGAACTCGTTCCAGCCATAGACCAACACGCTCCGGAACGGCGATGTCGCGGATCGAATGGCGGCGCGCAGGGCATTGTCGAGTTCGCCGGGTCGTGGCGGATCGCACCAGTTGGGGCTTCCCGGCGCGCCCGTGCGCTGTCCGCGCGCCTCGATGCGCGGCCGATAATCCCAGCCCGTCGTCAGGTTGGGCAGGACGGGCAGGCCGCTCGCGGCGAGGGCCTGCCAATGCGCCTGCATCCTGGCGACGCAGGACGCGTATGACAGGGCCCGGCCGCCGCTGCCTGCCGGCACGACATAAGCCGAGAGCATGTCCATCCCCAAAGCCCGCGCCAGTTCCGCCCCACGTTGCGGGTCCGCGTGCAGGAAGATGGCGAGAAGTCGGACGCCGCTTTGCCGATGCACCGCGTCCCGCAGCGCCGCGAAGGCGTCACGGAAGCGCTCGGGCGAGCCCAGCGACCGCGACCACGCTTCCGGCTCATGCCCGAAAAGGAAGATCGGCGCGGTGCCGTCGGGCGCGCGGATGTAGTCCGGATGCGCCACGAGCTGCGCCAGTGTCTCGGCGGTATCGGCGAAATCCTCCTGAGGGAAGGATTGGTTCAGGCTGATGGCGAAGCGCATTCCGCCGCGATCCGGCAGCCGCAGGAAGCTGGCAAGGGTGCGGTTCAGCCCCAATTGCCGTGCCGGAGCCCGGCCCCAGGATCCCGCTTCGGGGTAGAGGCCGAAGACGAAGTAGTCCAACCCGCCGGCGCGGGCATAGGCATTGTCCGCGGCCAGCACGTTCTCCAGCGCGCCATTGATCCGCAAAGTGCCATCGGCGTCGCGCGCGGCATGGAACGGCATGCGCGACCGCCATTGCGGCGTGTCGAGCAATGCAATCTCGGGCGAGTTCGGTAGCCAATCATCCCAGCGTATGGCGCCAACCATCACGGCCTGTGCGCGCGCGGCACCATGCGTGAGCAACAGCGCGAGCACGGCCAGGACGTATCTCAAGCGTCGCGTCCTCCACTCAGGCAGGCGAGACGGCACCGCCATGCGGTATCGACGCTTCGTCAGGCGGCGGCCTGCACGGGCCCCTGGTCCATTTCTGCATGCATGGCGATGTCGAGCCCGTTGCGCCGCAGGAACAGCCTCCATTCCATCGTGAGTCGGCCCAGCTGCGCGAGGAACGGCCGATAATCGGCCTCGGCAGCACGTTCGAGGATCTCCTCCGCCGGCACGGGGCGTTCAAGCAGCAGATGCGGCACGCGCAGCAACTCGCACAGCTCCAGCGTCCGCATGTCATGCACGAGGAAATAGGCCGGCGTGCCGGCCAGCAACGCCGCGATGTTGCCGTGGAAGCGGCTGCCGATCGACACGGTCATGGTCTGCATGCAGCCGACCCAGTCCTCGACGGAGAAGAACATCCGCACCCGGCGCTCCAGGAAGATGCGCAGATCCTCGCGGGATGCCGAAAGGTCGAAGATCTCCGCGATGTGCTGCGCCAGCGTTGCCGCCTTCCGACCGTCCCCGGCCGTCATGGCGGCGAGGAAGTCCATCTCCGCCCGCTCGTTCTGAAGCATGTAGTACGCGTTCTCGCCGAGCAGGCGCTGGAAAAGCCCGTTCTCCGACGCGCGCATCGCCTCGGGATACAAGGCATGGCGACGAACATTGTTCGACAGGTTCACCGCCACCTTGTCGCGCGCGGGAACGGCCCCGGCCAGGCGTTGCAGCGTTTCCGCCCGCAGCCCCAACAGCGACGGGCAGCCGACAATGCTGAGATTGCGCATGCCCATGTCCCACAGCACCTGCGCCGTGAACGCCCCACGCACGCCGATGGAGCCCTGTTCATTCATCAGGCGCAGCAGGCGCTCGGTACCGGGCTTGAGCGCCGGCGCTTCCCCGGGGCGAAGCTGGGACCCGAGGCCGAAGCAGAACAGCGGCACCTTGGCCCGGGCGAAGTAGTCGGCATGGTCGGTGAGGTCCACGCCATTGCCGACGAAGTTCGAGGCCGGCACGAAGACACGATCGAAATGCTCATGCAGGCGCTCGGCCGGAATGGCGCCGAAGCCCGGATGGAAGGCCTTCTGGGCGCAATCCGTGCCGTGGAACAGGCCATGGCCGATGAAGAGGTTGCCGGTATTGGCACCGGTCGCCTCCAACCCCTCGGCCAGGCTGGCATGGGCGCCGACATGCGCCGGCGCCCCCCAGAAGCAGATGCGTTCGCCCGGGGCGGCGATGCGAAACAGGGGTGGCAGTGCGGTCTCGCTCATGGGGCCTCCAGGCAGGTGTCGTGGCGCCGAAACTCCGGCGGAAGACGGGAGGGGCGATGCCCCTCCCCGGCTCACGCTGCTTCCAGCGCCTGCTTCCATTGCTGCGCGTCTGCCTCATAGCGCGGGCTCGGGCTGCGCCACTCGGATGCACCGATCATGCTGAAATGCTCGCGCCCCGAATTCAGCTTGCCGGCCTTCACCGCCGCGCCGACATCGGGGTAGGAGCGCAGGTACCAGCGTTCCTCGACATCGGGCGTGCCACCCTGGCGGCCTTCGAAATAGCCGAAGCCGATATAGTGCAGCCTGGCATTGTCGATGGTGCCGGCGCGCAGCGCATCGGCGACGTCGGGGTTGGCGGCAAGGTAGCCGGCCTCGTTGAAGTCGCCATTCGCCACCGCGATCTGCAGCAGGAAGCGAAGCAGGCCGACCGGGATCTTCACATCCTGTTCGTCCTTCAGCGCCTCCCGCGAGGTGCCGATGGTCTGAAGCAGGGCATCATACGGCGGAACATACATCGGTTCGCGATCTCCAGTGGGTTTGCGTCGTGTCTTGGCGTCGGTCCGCTTCATGTCTTGCGGCCGCCTTTGCGGCGCACGCGGCGCCGGGTCTTCACGGGGGCCGGCGGCGGTGCGCCAAGTTGCGCCGCCACCTCCGCGAGATAGTCGCGCTGGGCCTTCGCGGCCTCGGCTGCCGCCGGGAAGGCGGCGCGCGCGTAGTCGTGGCAGCGTGCGATCTCCTCGACATGCCGCGTGGCATCGAGGGCGTGGGTCACGCTCTGGGCATGGCGCCGATGCACGTTCAGCGGCGTCGCCTCATAGGCAACGCGCGCACCAGGTGCCGCGAGCGCCTGCAGATACAGCCGCCAGTCGCCGCCCATGCGGAAGCCGCGCAGTTCTTCCCCGCAGGCCGCGAGCGCGTCGAGCAACGCCTGGCGCCGCCACACCACGGCGCTGACGTTCAACACCATGTTCTTCACGGCGAGGAAGCGTCGGACGAAGTCCGCGGCGGCGAAGACCTCGCTGCGCTGCAGAGCATCGCGGCCCAGCGTCGCGTAGTATCCCTTGTAGTCCGGCCATAGCGGGCTGCCATCGGCCTGGATGCTGCGGCTGTCGGTGAAGGCGAAGGCGATCGCCGGATCGGCCTTCATCCGCGCCGTGGCGCGCAGCAGGAAGTCGGGGTCGGACAGGTCGTCCGCCTCGGCAATCCAGAGGAACTCGCCCTCCGCCATCTCGGCTGCCTTGCGCCACTGCGCGAAGACCGAACCGGAATTGGTCTCATTGGGCGCGAGGCGAATGTCCCGCCCATGCCGCTTCGCCACCGCCCGGATGATGTCGAGGCTGTCATCGGTCGAGCAATCATCGAGCACGATGACTTCCCGCACCGGCAGCGACTGCGCGAATACACTGCCCAGCCGTTCATGCATGTAGCGCGCGTAGTTGTAGTTCGGCACGGCGACCGAGACCGATGGCGCATCCGGCACCGCCAATGCGAGCAGGTCGCGCACATAGGGCCGCCAGGCAAAGCGCTCCGCGGCAAAGCCGCGCCGCATCCGCCGCTTGTCCGGCGCATCCGAGGCCAGCGCGGCGGCGAGCGCCTCGGCCATGGCCGTGACATCGCCATAGGGGACCACCACGCCCGCGCCAGTCTCGGCCAACATCTCCGGAATGCCGCCGCTGCGATCGAAGGCGATGACCGGCAAGCCGGCGGCCATCGCCTCCAGCGCCACCGACGGGAAGGGGTCCTCGCGCGAGGTGAGGGCATAGGCTTCGGCGGCACGCAGGAAGGCGCCGACATCCTCGCGCCGGCCTGGCATATGGAAGGTCCCCGTGGCCTTCGCCGCGGCGATTTCATCCGCAAGCCAGCCTTCCATGCCGGGATCCATGGTGCCGAGCCAGCACAGATGCACCCGCCGCCGGCCGCGCCAGCGCAGCAGGCGCCATAGTTGCAGGAACAGGTCGAAGCCCTTGCGCATGTCGGCATAGCCGATGCCCAGGACCAGCGCATCCTCCTCGGCGACACCAAGCTCCGCGCGGATCTTCGCCCGGGCATCGGTCGGCGCGGAGAGATCCTTGTAGATACCCTGGGGACGCGTCAGGCAACGCTCATCGGGCAGGATGCCGAGAAGGCCCATCACCTCGTCCCGCACGAAGCCCGCCGGGAACACCACCTTGCGGGCGGCGGCGATACCTGCGCGCGCACCCTCGGCCAGGTATTTCTCCCGGATCAGCCGCGGCAATTCATGCACCAGCTGCACCGCACCGATGCCGGCCGCCTTCAGTGCCGGCACGACCGACCCGGCCGCGGTCGTGTTCACGATCGCATGGCGGAAGCCGCGTGCGGCCAGCGCGCCGATCCGCGCCGACGCGGTCGCGCCGGAGACCACCGTGGTCGGCGCCACACGTCGATAGGCCGGCTCCATGGCGCCACCGCCGAGCAGCAGGAATTCGACCTCGCAGCCATGGGCGCGACGCAGCGTGGTACCGATGGACAACAGCAGCTGCTGCGCCCCGCCCGGGAAGGCGTCATGCCCGACCAACAGCAGCCGGGGCGGCGCGTCCTCGCCCAACCGCGTCTGGCCCGTTACCGCACGGCCCGTGGCGTTCAGATACGCCGCGCCGAAGTGCAGGTCGGGCTCCAGATAGGCGCCCTCGCACCACTCGTTCCAGGCGTTCACGCAGACGATCGCCTCGCCGTGGAAAGGGTGCTGGCCGGCATGCTCGATCAGCCGCGCGAGCCAGGCCTCATAGGCCGCCGGCGTCGATCCGGTGATGACGAGGCCATTGCCCTGCCGCCGGGCGTCGTTGTCCCAGGACGGCACGGCAGTCTTGATCAGCGGGAAGTCCGGCGCGGGTTCCTCGACCGAAACACGCGCGACATCCGCATAGTGATAGACCTTGCCGGTGAAGTCGGGATCGAGAATCTCGAGCCCCGTCGCGACCGGCTCCATCGTCTGCGTCAGCTTGTGCGGCGGGAATTCGATGGCGCCGTCCAGGCCGTGCGGGCGTGGGTCGGTGTCGCCGAAACCCTGCGCCATGATGATCAGCGGGTCCTCGCCATGCGTCTCGCGGAACAGATGGCGCCAGCGCGCGATGGTGGACTTCGACTGCGGGACCAGCGCCGGGCGATACATCATCAGCAGCGGCCGGCCGCCCACGCGGATGTAGCGTGGATCGCGGAAATGCCGGGCATATTCGGCGACCATCTTCTCGTCGTCGTCGGGCCGGTAGTCCTGGCTGATCAGCACTTCGCTCTCGGCGCCGTCCCAGCGCCGCGTCCAGTTCTCATTCGCCCACATCAGGGCGAAGGGCATGTCGATGGATGGATCGGCGAGGAAGCGTTCGACCGGCTTTTCCATCAGCCGCGTGCCGTTGAACCAGTACCAGTAGAAGACGAAGCCGTGCACGCCGCCGGCCTTGGCCATTTCCACCTGGCGGCGAAAGGCGGCGTCGCCCTCAAGCGTGTAGAAGCCGAGGTCGCGCGGCACGCGCGGCTGGTAGTGCCCCTTGAAGCGCGGCAGGCCGCGCGGGACGTTGGTCCATTCGGTGAAACCCGTGCCCCACCAGGCGTCGTTCTGCTCGAATGCGTGGAATTGCGGCAGGTAGTAGGCCAGCAATTTCACCCGCCGCGCGGTGTCGGCGGGCAGTGGGCGGAATTCCTCGAAATCGGGACCGGGCTTGGTAAAGCGCTTCACCTCGCGCGGAACGGAAGCCTCATCCTCCGGCATGCGCCCATGCACGCCGGGCTCATGCCGATGCGCCAGCCAATGGGCAAAGGGATTTTCCGACAGGTCCCCGCGCAGATAGCGCTGCGCATAGAAGCGCACATCGAAAGCCGGCGACGGGTCGCGACCTTCCTTGAAGCCGTGCCCCCAGAAATGCTCGAAAGGATCGACACCAGCCGCGGCGACATCAGGATTGCGGCCGAGATAGTACTCCACGTCGAAATCCGGCATCGGGCTGAACCGCCCGCTGCGGCGATGCGCCAGCCAATGCGCGAGGGCATTCGCCCCCTCGGCAAGCGCGTAGCGTTCACGGTACCAGGCCGGATCGAAGAAGGGGCTTGGCTTGCGACCTTCCGCATCGCCGTGGAAGGCGTAGTGGAACAGCGGATTCAAGCCACCCGCAACGACATCGGGATTCTGCGCGAGGTAGTAGGCCGGATCGAAATAGGCGTTCGGCCGCCTACCCTCGGTGTACCCGTGATCGAAGAAGTGCTCGAAGGGCTCGACGCCCGCGGCGGCGATATCGGGATAGGTGGCGACGTAGTGCTCGCGGTCGAACAGCCCGGTGCGTGCCAGGGCGGTCATCCGCACCCCGCGCGCCGCCTCGGCGGCAACGGTCGTGGCCGCATCCGCTTCCACCTCGGCCATCGGCGGCGACGGGAAATCCGGCTCGCTCGCCACCAGACCGCCACGGCGGCGTTCAAGCAGGGCGAAGAAGTCGGTCATGGCCGGGGCCTCATCGTGCGGAAGGGGGGTTGGATGCCGCGCATGGATCAGTCCCGCAGCGACCGGCGCAGCCCGTCGAGCAGCGGGCGCAGCATGTAGTTCAGCGCGCTGCGACGCTCGCCGAGCAGGAAGGCCTCCACCGGCATGCCCGGTGCGAGAGCCGTCCCCGGCGGCAGCGCCGCATCCGCGCCGGACGGCAAGGCCAGGCGCGCGACGAAATAGGCGTAGCCTTGCGGATCAACCTGCCGATCCGCCGATACGTAGGTCACCTCGGTCGGCAGCAGCGGCACCTCGCGCGATCGGAACGCGGACAGGCGCAGCCGCGCGGGCTGGCCAACGCTGACATTCTCGATGTCGTTGAGGGAGACGCGCACCTCCGCCTCCAGCCGGTCATCCACCGGCACCAGGTCGAGCACCGCGGTACCGGCTGCGATGCTGCTGCCCGGGGTGAAGAAGCGGATATCGGTGACGATGCCGGGCTCCTGCGCGACGAGCAGGCGGCGGGTCAGGATGTCCTCGGCGCTGCGCAGCCGCTGTTCGGCATCGGCGCGCTGCGCCTGGGCGTCCTGCAGGTCCCGCGCAACATCCTGCTGGCGGTTCAACCGGGCATTCGCCATCTCCAGCTCGGCCTGGGCGATCGCTTCGCGCGCCTGGGCTTCCTGGGCCTGGTACTGGCCATGATTGCCGACCATCTCGGCCTCGGCGCGCTGCAATTCCCACTGCCGCGTGCGGGTAGCGAAGCCGCGGCCGACCAATTGCGTCACGCCGGCAAGTTCCTCCCGGATCGCGCCGAGGCGAATCGCGGTGGCGTCGCGTTGCGCGACGAAGGCGGCCATCTGCTCCTGCAACTGGGCGATGCGTGCGCGGCTGACCCCGATCTGGCCGTCATAGGCTTCCCACCGCGCGGCAAAGAGCCTGCCTTCGGCGGCGATCAGGGCCGCTATGGTCGGGTCGTTGCGGCCGGCGGCGCCAACGTCGGATGGCACATCCATGCTGCGGCTGCCCTGCTGCTCCGCGATCAGCCGCGCGGCGCGGACGGACTGGCCGAGGAAGGCTGCACGGGCCTGGGCCGCCGCCGCGTCGGCCTGCGTCGTGTCGAGCTGGAACAGCGGCTGGCCCGCGGCGACGCGCTCACCCTCACGCACCAGCAGGCGCCGCAGGATGCCGGGTTCCAGCAGCATGACGGTCTTGCGCCGCCCTTCCGCCGCAAGCTGGCCTTGCCCCACCACGGCCCGTTCGATCGGCGTCACCGAGGCCCACAGCAAAAGCCCCCCCACCCCCAAAACCAGCACGAGAAGCGCCGCGGCGACGAGTTGCCCGATGCGCGGCGGCGGCATGGCGGCGTCGAAGGCACGTTCCAGCGCGTCGGCGGCGGCGCTCATGCGGCATTCTCCAACGTCCAGGCGCCGCCCTTCGCCAGGCGCAGCACGGTGTCGGCGACGTCGCGCCAGGCCGCCGGGTCGTGCGACACCAGCAGCACGATCGCCCCGCCGGCCCGGGACCGGGCCACCGCCTGGCGCAAGGCCACCCGGCCATGGCCGTCGAGCCCGGCTTCCGGCTCGTCCAGGACAACCAACCGCGGCGCGCCGTGCAGCGCGCGGGCCAGGGCGACCAGCCGGGCCTGCCCACCGGACAGTCCGGCGTCGGGCCCCGCCGCATTCTCGTATCCGCGCGGCAGCCGTCCGATGGCCGCATGGGCGCCGGCCAGGCGGGCCGCCGCGACGGCATCGCCGGTGCCGGCGCCGGCGAAGCGGCCGATATTCTCCAGAACGCTGCCGTCCAGCAGCTGTGCCTCCTGCGGCAGATACCCCAGCAGGGGGCCGAGCACCGCGCGGTCGGCGCGCCGCGTGTCCTGGCCATCGAGCAGCACCCGTCCGGCCTCCGGCGCCGCAAGGCCGAGGACGGCGCGCAGCAGCGTCGTCTTGCCGATACCGTTCGGCCCGGCCACGACCACGACGGAGCCCGGTGCGAGATCGATCGTCAGTTCCGTGACCAGCGGCACCGCCGCACGCTCGGGGCGCAGGGTGAGCCCCTCGATACGCAGACCCTGCGGCGCGGCCTCGGGGGGCACGATGTCGGGCGCCGTACCCTGCCGCACCGTCGCCGCCAGGCGTCGCACCGCGGCAATGCCGTCGCCCCAATCGCGCCAATGCCCGACCAGATGCATGACCGGCTGGGTGGCGAGATTGGTCATCGTCGCTGCCGCCAGCATCGCGCCGGGAGACACGGCGTGGGCGAGCAACAGCCCGACCCCGACCGCCACGGTGGCAAGTTGCTGCCCGGAGACCGCGAGCTGCAACAAGCCGTTCAACGCCCGCGCCCGCCCTTCCGCAACGCCGCGATCGGCCATGGCCCGCGCCTGCACCGGGGCGAAGCGCGCCAGCACCGCCGGCAGCAGGCCCAGGCCGAGCACCAGTTCCCGTTGCGCCAGCTGCGCCGACAGGTCGCGCCGACCACGTCCCACCTGCTGCGCGGCCGCCTGTACCGGACCGCGCGTCGCGCGATCGGCGGCGAGGCCGATCAGGCCCTGCACGAGCGCGGAGACCAGCGCCACGGCGAAGAACAGCGGATGCAGCAGCCAGAGCACGAACAGCGCGATGGGGATCGAGACGAGGTCGAGCACATCCACCGGCACCGAGCCGCCGAGCAGCCGCCGCAGCGCCGCCACATCCTGCAACGCGCGACCGGCCGCTGGGCGATCACCGCCCAGCGCGACGCGCACCGAAGCCGCGAGGGCGCGCAACTCCAGCCGCCGCCCCACGCGTTCCGAGAGCGCCGAGAGCAGCGCCGCGCGCAGGTAGCGCAGCACGCCACCCAGCAGCAGCACGACCAGCAGGATGGTCACCAGCACCCACAACGTCTCGAGGTTACGGCTTTCCATCACGCCATCGAAGACGTGCATGGTCAGCAGCGGCGTGGTCAGCATGGTCGCCTGCACTGCCACAGAGACCAGCACGCAGACAGCCAGTACCGGCCACGCGGCACGCAACGGCGCAGCGATGGGTGACAGGGCCCCGCTCATGCCGCCTCCGGTGCCGCGAGGCGGCGCGCCGGTTCGGGCAGGGCGCGCGGTGCATGCGGCGCCGCGAGCAGCCGCCGCCTGGCACCCGTCTCCTCCAGCCGCCCGTCACGCAAGGTCATCACCCGCGCCGCCGCGCGTAGCAGCCCTTCCCGATGGGAGGTGAAGATCACCCCCGTCCCGGCGACCGACAACGCGGCGATCATCGCGGCCACCGCCGCCTCGCCTTCGGCATCCAGGAAGGCGGCCGGCTCGTCGAGCACCACCAGCCGCGGCGCACCATAGATGGCGCGTGCCAGGGCGATGCGTTGCCGCTGCCCCATCGACAACGCCATCGTCCCGCCGATCCGCGTGGCGAAGCCCTGTGGCAGGCCCGCGATCATGTCGAGCGCGCCCGCCAGCCGCGCCGCGGCGATCACCGCCGTCATGTCGGGCGCAGCGTCCAGCCGCGCGATGGAATCCGCCACGCTGGCTTCGGGCAATACCGGCTCCTGCGGCAGATAGCCGAGATGCCGCGACAGGTCGGCACGATCCCAATGCGCCGTGGCATGGCCGTCGAGGAAGACCTCGCCCGCATTGCAGGGCTGGATGCCCAGCAACACGCGCAGCAGCGTGGATTTGCCCGTGCCCGGCGGACCGGCCAGCGCCACCACGTCGCCCGGCCCCATCACCAGGTTCACGTCGCGCAGCATCGGTTGCGCGGCACCGGGGAAGACCAGCGTCACACGCTCGACCAGAAGCCTGCCCTCGGGGCAAGGGAAGGCGCGGCTGGCGGCGGCGGGGGCGGATTCATCCATCGTCAGCAGCCGGTCGAGACGCCGCCACGCCGCGCGCGCGGCGGCGGCATCCTCGAACTGCCCGCCGATGCGCGCGAAGGGGTCCATCACCCGCGCGGTCAGCAGCATCCCGGCCAGGATGCCGTATCCGATGCTGCCACCCTCGGCGAGCACGATGACGCCGACCGTGATGGCCCCGCCCTGGGCCACGGCGTAGAGCGTCGCCGTCGCGGCCTCGGCCAGCCGCGCCGTGCCCTGTGCCCGCCGCAACCCGACCGTGCCGCGGGCCAGCGCGCCGGCCCAGCGCGACACCAGGGCGGGCAGCATGCCCATCGCCTCCACCGCCTCCGCGCAGCGCGCGGCATCGGCGACAAGGCGCGCACCCTGCGCGGCCGCATCATTGGCATCGACCAGCGCCGCGCGCGTCGCGCGTTCCGCCGCCAGGCCCAGCAACAACGCGAGCCCCGCCGCCAACGCCGCGAACAGCGCGAACGCCCAGTGGAACAGCGCGAGCAGCAGCAGCAGCACCGGCACCAGCACGGCATCCAGCGCCAGTGCGGAGAGCGGGACGGCGACGCCGCGCCGCACGGCGTCGATGTCGCGCAGCGCCTGCTCGGTGGCCACCGCCGGCAGCGCCGCCCGTGCGGTCGCAGCCGGCAGGGCGCGTGCGGTCAGCCGGCGCACCAGCCGCTCCGTGCCAATCAGCAGCATGCGCTCGCGGATCTGTCCCAGCGCCACCACCGCCACCGCCACGATGGCGAAGCCCGCGGACAGGCCGGCGGCGGTGGACAGGCTGCCGGTCGGGACCACCAGCGCATAGAACTGCACGGTGAGCATCACCAGTGCGAAGGGCCCCAGCGCGCCGGCCAGGCCCAGCCAGGCGGCGACGCGCGCGGTGCGCATCGTCTCCGCCGCCAGCCCTGCCATTGCCGCCGACGCCATGCGTCAGCCCCCCGCGAGCCGGATAGCGAGCAGCAGCGAACCCGCCCAGACCGTTCCCAGCACCACGCCGAGCAGCACGGTCCAACGGTCGGGCCCACGGCGCACGGGCGTGGCCGGGGCCGCCGGTGTCGCGGCCAGCCGCTCCTCCAGCCGCGTCAGCCAGATCATCAGGGTCGCCAGTTGCTCCGCCATGCCCTGCTGCGTCCGCAGCAAGGCATCGAGCGCGGCACGCTCGCCCGCCTCCGGCAGCCTTGTGCCGATCGAACGCAATTCCTCATGGATGCGGCGATGGGAGGCGACCACCGCTTCAAGCGTGCGTTGGCCACCGGCCTCCGGTGCCTCGGCGATGGCGCGGCGGATACGGATGGGCACCGTGTATTCGGTGCCGTCCGCGGCCCGCGCCACGACCGCCAACTCGGCCCGGCGACGGATCCAGTCGGGTTCCAGCGGGATCTCGAAGGCGTGGCAGCCATCGCCGATGCCAGCCTTGGCGAGATCCGGCCGGGCGAAGTTGGCCTGCGTGCGGAACACCGCCGACGAGGCGAGGCGCAGTTCGACCGCCACGCGTTCCTGCGGAACCGCGGCGTTCCAGGCCCAGCCATAGAGACGGTCGGGCGCGGCGTTGTCCACGAGCCCGTGCAACTCGGCGGCGGGGGCGATGGCATCAAGCGGTGGCGCGGTCTCGGACGGCACGGCGTCTCCTTCCGGCGCTGGAGCGGATCAGGCTGCGATACAGGGCGAGATGCGCCACCGCGGCGGCATCGAGATCGGGCGGCTTGGCGATGCCTTCGACCAGGCGGTCCCACAGGCCGGGTGTCTCCGCAGCCTGTCGCATGACCGCCGCGAGGCCATCCGCATCGCCGACCGGCGCATGCAGCCCGTCGATGCCGTCGCGCACCGCCTCGGCCATGCCGCCGACATCGCCGCAGATGACCGGACGGCGATGGCGGAAGGCCTCGAGGATCACGAGCGGCGCGTTCTCCCACCAGATCGAGGGCACCACGACCCAGTCGGCGGCGGCGATGCGCGCACGCAGCTCGACGGGCGCATAGGCCCCATGGTGACGCGCCGCCGGCGCGGCTTCGATCGCCGCAGCGAACTCGGCGAGATAGGCGTCGCTCTGCCATGCCGTGTCGCCATGGATCGCGAGGCCATGGGCGACGCCTTCCGCGCTCAGCCGCGCCGATGCGGCGAGGGCCACCAGCGCGCCCTTGAAGCGATTCACATTGCCGAACACCGCGAAGCGGTCGCGCCGCCCATCCGCTGCACCACGATGCGGCGCCGGCTCGGCGGCCGGGATCGCGTTGCGCAGCAGACGCAGCCGTTCCGCATCCCAGCCGGCCTGGATGAAGCGGTCGCGCAGGAATGCGCTTGGGGCGATCAGCGTGTCGAAGGCGGTGAAGGCGCCGCGCAGGCCCAGTTCGCGCAACATGAAGTCGCTCACGAGCCGATCCGGAAAACAGCGCCGGCAGGCATCGCCCGACGGGCCCTGGCAGAGCCGCCCATCGGCCGTCAGCAACTGCCCCTCGCGCGGGCATAGCAGGAAATAATCATGCAGCGTCGCCACCATGGTCGCCCGCGGCAGGATGCGGCGCAGCCAGTCGATCCCCTCCATGCCCCACAGCAGCGGGTGGTGGAGATGCACGATGTCGGGATCGAGCCGCGCGATCATCGGACCCAGCGACGCCAACCCGTACACATCACCCTGGGAGAGGAAGAAGCGGTCGAAATGGTCGAGCGAGACCAGCATCTCATCCGCCGCGCTGCCCACCGCCTGCAACAGCGTGCCCGGCCGCCGTTCCCGCAACAGCCCGGTGGTCCCGGCGAGGAACAGGCCTTCCGCACCATGCCGGTCGCGCAGGGCACGGAACAGGCCGAGCGCGAAGGCCTCGGTGCCGCCGGCCTGCAAGGACGGATGGTTGTGGGCAAGGAACAGGACCCGCATGCCGTCACGCCTCCGCAAAGCGCGTCATCAGCGCGGCGATGGCAGCGTCCCAGCGCAGATGGTGCAGGCGGCGGTTCACCGCGCCGGCCAGGGTGCGCGAATGGCCTTCATGCAGCGCGATGGATTGGCGTTCGAAGTGGAACAACTCGGCGCCGGGTTCATAGGCGATCTCGCCACCCGCCGCGCGCAGCTTCAGGCACAGGTCGGAATCCTCGAAATCGCCGAGGATGTAGTCCGTGCAGAAGCCGTCGACGCGCTCGAAGGCGTCGCGGCCGACCAGCAGGGCCGCCCCGGTCACCGCCGGCACGATGCGCGCCTGCCGTGCCGCTGCGTGCTGGCGCGGGAAGCCCTTGCAATAGTGGTCGTTCAGCCAGACGCCGTCCTCGCCACGGCGGAACAACAGGCCGGCATGCTGGATCGAGCCGTCCTCGAACAGCAGCCGCGGCCCGACTGCGGCCAGCCGCCGGTCGCGCGCGAGCCGCGCCAGCATGCGCCCGAGCCAGCCTTCCCCCGCCGGCAGAACGTCCGAATTGAGGAACAGCAGCGTGGGTGAGTGCGCCTCCGCCGCACCCGCATTGCAGGCCGAGGCGTATCCGCCGTTGCGCGGCATCACCACCAGTCGCAGCCCGATACCGAGCATGGACGCCATGCCGCGCAGCAGATGCTCGACCTCATGGCGCTGCTCGGGGCTGTCGAGGACATAGATCAGTTCCGCCGCACGGCATTCGGCATCGCGGGCGAAGGCCGCCAGCTGGAAACGCAGGAAGCGCAGGTTGCGATACAGCGGCACGATCAGGCTCGCGCGCGGCCGCGCCGGCAAGGTGCCGAAGGCGATCGAGCCGGGCGCGCCCTTGGCATCGCGCAGCACCGCGCGATGCAACGCCGACGCCGCCGGCATGATGACCGCATCGAGCAGCGCGGCATCGGCTGCGGAAGGGTGCACGGCGCGCAGCACCAGGTCGCGTGCCGTCTCGGGCGGCAGCAGGCCGGGTGGGGCGGTCAGGATTGCCGCGCCGTCGCCGGCGAATTGCAGCGCGAGTTGCCATTGCGCCGTCCCGGCCGGGTCGATCCCCGGCAGATGGGCCAGGAAGCCGGGCCGTGCGCCCGCGCCGCCGAGCGGCGCACGGGCGAAGCGATCGGCGATGTCAGGCCGCGCCACACGATGCAGCGCCGCGGCGGGCACCGCATGCGCAGCACCCGGCCCGCGCAGCGACAGCCCGGCCACCAGGCCCAGCGGATCGCGCAGCCAGCCGCAGAGGAAGACCCCGCCTTCATGGTCCGACACGGCAAGGTCGATCCCGCCGCCGACCGGGCCTGTCGCATCCTCGATCCGGGTCGGCCGCGCCGGCGCAAGCAACTGCACCTCGCGCAACAGTGCCGCAGCGCGGGGGTCCCGCCTCGCGCGGTCGGCCAGCGCCGGAAGCAGGCGCGGCGCGCCGCGTCGCCCCGCAAGCGCCGCGCGGATCGTCGCGCGCAATCCGGCCTGCCCGGTCGGCATGGCCAGGCGCAATGGCGGCATGGGCGCTGGCGGCAGCAACAGGCTCCCCGGCGGCGGTGCGCCGTCCAGCAGCAGGACGCCAGCCTCGGGAATCCCAGCGGAGGTGATGCCGGCCGGCGCCAGAAGCCGCCACACACCTTCGGGCGCGCCCGGCGTCTGCCAGGCGGACATCCCGGATTCGGGCCGCGCCAACCGGCGCGCGACGCCGACGGGCGCGGCGAGCAGCTGGCACAGCGTCGCGAGGTCGATATCCGCCCCGGCCCGCAGCATCGGCGCGCAGGTGGCGGCGAGGAAGCGCAACAGCGCCTCCCGTTCGCCCCCCTCGAAACCCGCGGCGAAGGCGGTGGGGGTCAGCAGCGTCGGCAGCGGAAAGCGCGCCGCCGCATCGGCACCGAAGCGCAATTCGATCGCCATGTCCGACAGCAGCGGGCGACGCGGACGCGCCGCATGCAACGCCCGCCTTGCCCCGGGCAGCGCCGTCGCACTGGGCGGCGGCAGGGGCTCCCCATCGACGAACAGGCGCGCCGCGCCATCGGGCAGCGCTGCGCCCAGCGTGACATCCACCAGCAGGATGCCGCCCCGGCTCAGCAGCGCCCTTGGCAGGGCAATCACCCCGGCCGACGCAGTCATCTCCACAAAGGGGAGGTCCACGACCTCCCCCCTTGGAACCGCGACTTCGGGGCGCGCGTCCAGGATCGCCTCAGACGATGCGGACGTAGCTGCTGAGATGGCTCAGCAGATCTTCGCTGGAGACGCCAACCAGCTTGATCTGGTCGCCGCCGCCGAGGTTGATGACCGAGCCGGTGTCATCGCTGGACACGCGGCCGGCCAGGTCGGACGTGCTGCTGATGCCGGTGCCGTTGATGTTCGCCTTGATGGCGATCACGTCCTCGCCGGGCCGGAAGTCGAGCACCACGTCGCGGCCGAAGCCGCTCTCGAAGTAGAAGGTGTCATTGCCCGAGCCACCGACCATGGTGTCGTTGCCGGCCCCGCCCAGCAGCGTGTCGTTGCCGGGCCCGCCATACAGGTTGTCGGCGCCCTTGCCGCCGGCCACCCAGTCATCCCCCGAGCCACCGAACAGCGTGTCCTTGCCGTCGCCGCCAAGCACCTGGTCGTTGCCGGCTCCGCCATCGACCAGATCGTCGCCATCGCCGCCATCGGCGATGTCGTTGCCGTCGCCGCCCAGGACCGTGTCGGCGCCTGCGCCGCCCGACACGACATCGTTGCCGGTGCCGCCGAGCACGAGGTCGTTGCCCTTGCCGCCATCCACGACGTCGTCGCCGGTGCCGCCGTCGAGGAGGTCGCTGCCGTTGTCGCCGAACAGGATATCGTCGCCTGCGTCGCCATAGGCGGCATCGCCGCCCTTGCCGGCGAAGACAATGTCGTCCCCGGCGCCGGCATGGATCGTGTCAGCCCCGCCGAAGGTGGCGATCAGATTGTCGAAGCTGCCGGGAATGTCGGTATCCGCATTCACGACATCCGAACCGTTGGTGCCCAGCAAAACGCCGCCGGGAAGGGTCGCGAAGTCCGCCATGCTCAGAATCTCCCGCGCTTGGGACCGGTTGTCCCACTGTGCCGATCACCACTGTAGGTTGCATAACGTGACAACGAGAGTCTCATGCATGTGCGGTGCACAAATTTACACACGCTTATGGATGTGGCGGATCGGGAGGGTCAGCGCATAGCCAATGCCACGCACCGACTGGATCGCGTCCACGGGCAGTTTGGGCCTCAGTCGCTTCACGAGGCTGTCCACCGCCCGGTCATCCGGTCGCCAGGGGCGGCGGAATACCGTGCGACACACCGCCTCCCGGTCAACCGGCGTGCCGGCCGCCGTTGTCAGCAGGGCGATCAGGCCGAATTCCGCCGTGGTGAGCCGCAAGGCTTCATTCGCCGGCGACACCAGCCGCCGACCGGTGTCGAGCAGGCGCCAGGCGGCCGGTTCAGTGCCGCGCGGGCGGGCGCGGCGCAGCACGGCGCGAATGCGGGCGATCGCCTCCGGCAGCGGGATCCCACCATGCAGGACCTCCGCCGCGCCGGCCTCCAGCGCCGCGGCGCGGTCCTCCGGGCCGTCATCCGGTGCCGCGACCAGCACGCAGGGAATGCGCGGCACGCTCCGCATCAGCTGGACCGCGTCTCGCGCGCTGCTGGGGGCGTCCCGCGACGGCAGGACCAGAACCGCGTCGGGTGGCTCAGTCGAGACGCGCTGCATCAGGAACTCGGCGCTATGCGCCATCTGCACGGCGACACCGCGGCGCGCGAGGCCGTCGGCGAAGGGGCTGACGTGATCACCGTCCACCGCGAGAATGATGAGCCTGGGGGCTCCGAGGGCAGTCGTTTCCGACATATGGACCATTGGAAAGTTTCGGATATACAACCATGGATAGCAAGACATTAACGTGATGCGCTAAATAAGGTATTTAATGCAATGCAAAATACACGCATATGGCGAATCTGTGTCTCGGGCCACGCGCGTGCTCGCTGCCCCTGAGTCCCAGGCGATCCTCGTCGCCCCTGGCTTCCCCCTGCCGGATCGCACCGCCTTGCGCCGGGTCGGCTCGACCGATGCGCGGGACTTCCTCGAGACCGGGCTGCTGTTGCGCGCGGCGCTCGAGGAGACCGCCGGCCTGGAGCCCGATCATGCGGTGCTTGACATCGGCTGCGGCTGGGGGCGGCTCGCCATGCCGCTGGCGGCGCGGCTCGGCACGCATGGGCGCTACCTGGGCATGGATGCGGCCGCGGAGGCCATTGCCTGGTGTCGGCGCCATATCGGCGAGATCGATCCGCGCTTCCGCTTTCATCACGCCGACATTCGCAACAGCTACGCGAATCCGCGCGGCCGCATCCCGGCGCACAAGGCGATGCTGCTGCCGTGGGAGGAACGCTTCGACCGTGTCGTTGCCTTCTCGCTGTTCACGCATCTCCTGCCGGATGCGTTGGTGCGATATTTCGCCGAGGCGGCGCGACTCTGCCGCCCTGGCGGTGCGCTGGTGGCGACCTTCTTCCTGCTCGATGCGCCGGCGCGCGAAGCGATCGCCGCGGGCCGCGCGGATCGCGACTTCCCCGCTGTCCACGGCATTGCGCGGCTCGCCAATCCCGGCGTTCCGGAAGACGCGGTCGCCTATGACGCGGCCGAAATCCTGGGGCTGCTCGATGCCGCGGGCTTCGATGCGGAATGGCGCCCAGGCGCATGGTGCGCGCGCGGGGTGGACCCTTTCGACTACCAGGACCTGGTGATCGCCCGCCGTCGCGGCCCCGCGGCGCCCTGCATCGGCACGCGCGGCGCGGTGCAGGCCATTTCGGGCGGCGCGCTGCGCGGCTGGGCCTGGGATGCCATCAAGGACGCTCCGCCGCTGCTGCGGCTGGAAGTTGCCGGCGAGGTGGTCGCGGAAGGCCAGCCCGATCATCCCGTGCGCTCGGCACCGCCCGATGGGCCACCCGCCGGGGCCCCAGCCGGCTTCGCGCTGCCCCTGCCGCCGCATCTGGTCGGGCGCCGGCTGCGCGACGTGCGCCTGCTTGGTGGTGCGGAGGCGCTGCCGCTGCTGGCGCGGCCGACGCTGCTGCTGGCCGATCCGCCCGAGGAACTCGCGCGCGGCTGGCGACGCGAAGCGCTGCGCGACGGCCTGTGGCGCATCGATTCCGTCGAACGGCAGCCCGATGGCGGGGCGCGGGTGTGCATCTGGGCCGTACCGCCCCGCGGTACGCCGCCAATCATGTCGCCGGTGGTGCTGCATGGCGCTGCGCGCGTCCCGCTGGTTCCGATGGACGGCAGCGACACCGCACTCGATGCCGCGCTTGGCCATCCGCCAGGGACGATCCGGCCCGGTTACGAGTTCCATCTTTCTCCGGCGTCGGCGGCGCACGCCAATGTGCTGCGGCTCGGCTTCGCGGCGGATCGTGTCTGGGCACCGCATGCCGGTCTGGCGCTGCCGCCCGCGGGCAATGCGGTCACAGGCGCGTCGTGCCTGCGCGGGGTGACGGGGCGGTCGCCGGCGTCCTTCGGGCCACAACTGGACCTGCGTCCGACCGGCCTTGCCGAGGTGCCGGCAGGTGAGGCCAGGCTGGTGACGGCGTTGGACGGTATCGACGCCGCCGAGGAAGCGGCGCTGGTGGATGCGCTGGCGGCAGCCATGGCACCGGGCGGCCTGCTGCTGTTCGGCACGCCTGGCGCGGCGGCGTTGATCGGCGGTGCCGGCGGTGTCGCGCGTCTGCTGGGCTGGCAACGCCACGGCACCGCGGAGGCGCCCGAAGCCGCGCCCGGGCAGCGCCGCCTGCGCAGCCGGGCGCAATTCGAAAGCGCGTGGGGTCAGGCCTTCGCCCTGCTCGACCTGCGTGAGGCGGTGCTGTCCGGCATGTGCGACCTCGCGCTGCTGAAGCGGCGCTGATCGGCGCGCCGCGTCATGGACCCGCAAGGGGCGCAGGCCTGCGCCGGCCCTCAGAAGAAGTCGCTGAGCGACAAGTCGCCGGGCGCGATTCCGGCGAGAAGGACGCTGTCCGATCCGTGGGTCAGCAGCGTCCCGCCATCCTGCGCCATGGCGGCGTCCAGCATGGCCTCGATCTGCGCCACGGACAGGCTGGTGAATTGCAGGCGATCCTCGCCTGGCGTGAAATCGGAGACGCGGTCCGCGCCGTCACCGGCGGCGAAGCGGAAGATGTCGGCGCCGGCACCGCCGCCCAGGATGTCGTCGCCGCGCCCCGCCGCGATCACGTCGTCGCCATCACCGCCGAAGATCTGGTCGCGGCTTTGGCCGAGGCCGAGGAACCGGTCGTCCCCGGCCCCGAGATCGACGATGGTCAGCGTGCCGGAATCGACGCCGGTGAAGGACCCGGCGCCATTGGCGGTCGCGGCGAAGGTCGCGTCCCCCGCGGCGATCCGGGCGGCGATGTCGAGCGCGCCGACGGTCACGATGTCATCGCCCTGGCCGGTCGTGACGCGGAAGGTGTTGACCCAGCCGAGCGCATTGTCCGCGACCTGGATGGTGACGACGTCATCGCCATCGCCGGTGATGATGTTGCCGCGCTTGGCGCCGATCACCGCGACGAAGGAATCATCGCCATCGCCGAGCGTGACATCGGTATGCACGAAGCCCGACAGCGTCACGCGGTCCGCCGTGTCCGAGAGGATGATGGCGTTCTTCACGCTGTTCCATGCGCCGAGCACATCAACGAGCAGGCCGGCGGCGCTGCGGCTGGCCTGCACGAGACCACCGAAGAGGAGTCCGCTGGGGGGTGGATCGGAGAAGTTGGTCTCCGTGATGGCGTGCAGCAACGGCGGCGCGCCGATGGCGGGGAGCGGCAACAGGGCCGGGTCGGTCCCGGGCAGGTACCATTGCGTCGCGGTGCCGAGCAGGCCGAGGCCGAGTGTCTGGGTCATTGGGGGTTCCAAAGCGGGGCAGCGGTGCCGACGCTAAGTCAGGCAGAGACACACGCATAAGTGGTATTTTGTGTCACGATCTGGCGTAGCGATCGGGCCTGTATTGCGCGACTTATCTCAGATTTCCGCGGCTTCTCGTGGTCGAGCCGAACCTTTCGGGCGCCAATTCGCCGCAGCGCAGCATTGCGCGCAATGCTGCGCCGCACATAGACTTATAGTTGTGTTTCATTGGCATTTTGATCGACATACGGGAGAGCGTGCGCCCATGCCCATCCTGATCACTGGTGGCCTGGGCTTCATTGGCTCGGCGGTGCTGCGGCGGCTGTTGTCGACCACGGATGAGGTGGTGGTGAACGTCGACCGCATGACCTATGCGGCGAGCCCCGAGAGCCTGGGC